>JAMFRX010000094.1 GCA_026224995.1 Puia dinghuensis | reverse complement strand
GATGCCAGGCGCGCGCTACACATATAATATTATTTTCTTACGTTACTGGTAATTCGAAATTCTTTTCCGTAACTTTAAGAAAATTGAATGGCATGATTAGAAAACTTACCGGCGAAGTGTGGAAACCGTTGCAGTTTCCCGGCTGGAAACAACTCCGAAAAAAATACGCACTTTCTTCTCTGGGTCGCGTTGCCAGCTACTCGGAAGATGTGGTAGCCGACGGCAAATTGCTGAACGGCAGCCTTACAACCGGTTACAAGACTCTTAATCTTCACCGGCCAGGCAACAACGGTACGCTTTACATCCATCGGGAGATCGCCCGTCTCTTCCTGGGGAAAGCGTCGCCAAAGCACAAGTATGTGATCCACGTGAATCACAACAAGCTGGACAATGCTTCCAAGAACCTGAAATGGGCGACTCTGGAGGAAATGATCGACCACCAGCAGAAGAGTCCTGCCAAGATCGCCTACAAAAAGGTGCAGGCTAACAGGACCGTAGGGCTCAAGCTTACAGCATCCCAGGTGAAGACAATCAAGAAGACACTGTCGAGCAAGAACCGGCAGCTTACCATCAAGAAACTGGCAGAAAAGTACAACGTTAGCGAAATGACCATGTATCGCATTAAAAGCGGCGAGAACTGGGGTCGGATCAAATAGAGAAATAACTATGCTGCAAGCCGCGACGCTCAAGTTCCTTAAAGATATCAAGAAGCATAATAACAAGCCCTGGTTCGAAAAGAATAAATCCTTATACCTCGGAGCAAAAGAAGACATCGAACAATTTGTAGAGCAGGTGATCATAGGATTTGGAAAAACAGATCCGGAAATAGCAACCTTAGAGCCCGCAGCTTGTACATACCGCATTTATCGGGATGTCCGCTTCTCCAAGGACAAAACACCCTACAAAACCAATATGGGCGCCTACCTCAACAAGGGTGGCAAAAAGATGCCGACAGCAGGCTACTATATGCATTTCGAATCGGGCAGGTGTATGGCAGGGGGCGGCTTGTGGATGCCGCAGGCCCCCGAGCTCAACAAGGTCCGGCAGGAGATAGACTATAGCTTTGCGGAATGGGCGGGTATCCTGAAGAACAAGGCTTTCAAGAAAACTTTTGCGGACGGCCTTGAAAAGGAGGACATCCTTTCCAGGCCGCCCAAGGGATATGCCGAAGACAACCCAGCCATCGAATATCTGAAGCTGAAAAGCTTTCTCGTGACCCGGGCATTCACGGATGCCGAGGTCCAGTCCAAAGGTCTCCTGAAAATGATGCTGCAGACCTTCGAGAGTATGAAAGATCTCGTCTATTTTCTCAACAGGTCCCTGGAGTAAAGATATTCCGCGATCTGCACTGCATTCGTGGCGGCGCCTTTCCGGAGATTGTCGCTGACCACCCACATGTTCAATGTTTTTTCCTGCGTCTCATCCCTTCTTAACCTTCCTACGAATACTTCGTCCCTTTCGTGCGCATCTTTCGGCATCGGGTATTGCTGGGTGGCGGGGTCATCGACTACGACTACGCCGGGAGCATTTCCCAGTAACGAGCGGACCTCGGCCAGATCGAACTCGTTTTCGAACTCGACGTTCACGGCTTCGCTATGGCCGCCCATAACGGGGATGCGCACCGTTGTGGCCGTCACTTTGATGCTATCGTCCCGCATGATCTTCTTGGTCTCGTTCACCATTTTCATTTCTTCCTTGGTATAGCCGTTGTCCAGGAAGGAGTCGATCTGGGGAATGGCGTTCAGGTCGATGGGATATTTATAGGCCATCTCGCCGCTGATACCCTTTCTTTCGTTCAGCAGCTGGGTCACGGCTTTCACGCCCGTGCCCGTGACGCTCTGATAGGTGGAAACGACGATCCTTTTGATCTTGTATTTCTTGTGCAGGGGATTCAGCGCCACTACCATCTGGATAGTCGAGCAGTTTGGGTTGGCGATGATCTTGTCTTCCGCAGTAAGCACGTCGGCATTCAGCTCCGGTACGATCAGCCTTTTGGTAGGGTCCATCCGCCAGGCGGAGGAGTTGTCGACGACCGTGATCCCGGCTGCCGCAAACTTAGGCGCCCATAGGAGGGAAGTGCTGCCACCGGCGGAGAAGAGGGCCAGTCCGGGCCTGGCTGCGATAGCGTCGTCGGCGCTGACAACGGCGTACTTTTTTCCCTTGAACTCTACCTGCTTCCCGATGGATCTTTCGGAGGCCACGGGAAGCAGCTCCGTAACGGGGAAATTCCTTTCTGCCAATACCTGTAACATTTTGGTGCCGACCAGTCCGGTGGCGCCGACGACTGCAACTTTCATTGTGTATGTTTTATGGACCAGTGGTCCGCTTAAGTAAAAAGCCTCCCCGTGGCGGGAAGGCTCTTGATATCTTGGTATACAAAACGATCAGACCCTATCCCGCGGCGGGAGTCCCTTCTTAATCTGCTTTGTATGTTTCATTGACTTTTTCATAACGGGGCCAAAAATAGCCAGGAAAGGCCGTCCGGCCAAATTTTTTTACCATATCCATATCCGCTGGTCCTCGGGTCGATACATTTTCTGGCCGGGCTGAACGTTGAATGCCCGGTAAAAGGGCGAGAAATTCATGAGCGGCCCATTTACCCGCCACTTTTCGGGCGAATGCGGATCCGTATTGACGGCGGTGCGCAGCAGCTCGTCCTTTACCCGTATCCGCCAGGCGCGGCCATAAGACAAAAAGAAGCGTTGATCGGGGGTAAAGCCATCGATGGCCGCCGAGTCGTGCCCTTCCTTTGTCAGCTTAAAGGCGTCGTATGCTACTGCCACTCCGCCTATATCGGCTATATTCTCGCCTATAGTCAGGGCGCCGTTGACGTGGAGGGTATCCAGCACTACAAAGCCGTTATACAAGGTGACCACAGATCCGGTCTTAGCCGAAAACTTACTACTGTCGGCTTTGGTCCACCAGTTCCTGAGGTTACCGTTCTTATCGTACTGCGACCCCTGATTATCGAAGCCGTGCGTCATTTCGTGGCCAATGAACATCCCGATACCGCCATAGTTGGCCGCGTCGTCCGCAGCCGGGTCGAAGAAGGGTGGTTGCAGAATGCCGGCAGGGAAAACGATCTCGTTAAACAAGGGATTGTAATAGGCATTGATAGTAGGGGGCGTCATCCCCCAATCTGTCTTGTCGACGGGCTTGCCCAATTTTCCCCGATGGTATTCATATTCGTTGATGGCCGCGGATATCCGGTTCTCGAAATAGCTATTCCGGTCCACCCGGACGTTCGTGTAGTCCCGCCATTTGTCCGGATAGCCTATTTTCTTAATAAAAGCAAACAGCTTTTCTTTTGCGGTGGTCCTGGTGCTGTCCGTCATCCAGTCCAGCTTATCTATACGAGCGGAAAATGCCTTCTGCAAATTATTAACCAGGTCGAGCATCCGCTGCCTGGCATCCGTGGTAAAATATTTTTTTACATAGAGCTGTCCAAGCGCTTCGCCCAGGGTCGCATCCACCATCTCGACCATCCTTTCCGCTCTTGGCTTGAGCTTCTCTTGTCCGGAGACTGTTTTAATGTATTGGAAGGAAGCGTCGACGAATGCATCGCTGAGCCTGTTTGCATATTGAAATAAGGTATGAGCACGCAGGTAGTCCTTCCAGGTATCGAGCGGAGCAGTCTTCAACAGCTGATCCAGCTTTGCATAATAGGCGGGCTGCTGGATGTTGACCGAATCGACCTGCCAGCCCATTGCGTCCAGCGTTTTTTTCCAACCGAAGACCGGCATGGACCGGTCCAATCCGGCCAGCTGCATTTTGTGGTAGTTCGCCACAGGGTCCAGCAGCTCGACATTGGTCTTGTGGCTGGCAGCCAGCTCCTTTTCCAGGTCGTATACCCGTAAGGTTTTCTTGCCGGCGGAAACGGAGTCGTCGCCTGTCAGGATGAATAATTCCCGGATATAGGTCTGATAGGCTTTGACGACCTTTAGCGTCGCGGAGTCCGTTTTGAAATAATATTCCCGGTCCGGCAGGCCCAGGCCCCCTTGTGAAAAGACGGCGATGTTCATTGCGCTGTTCCTGTCATCCGGATTCACGCCCGCGTCGAACAGGATATCATTATTCTGGCGTTGCTGGCTGGAAGCGTATTGCATGATACCGCGAACATCGCGGATGGAGTCGATCTGCCGTAAGTACGGTTTAACGGGTTCTGCACCACGTTTTTCGATCGCGATGGAATCCATACCGGAAGCATACATATCCCCAACTTTTTTTTCGATGCTGCCCGGAGAATTTCTGCTGCGAGAAAGGCTGTCCAGCGTCGTCATCAGCCGGTCCCTTGTCGTACGTACCAGGTCGTAAAAAGAGCCTACGCCTGATTCGGTAGAAATGATCTTTACCGTATCGTACCACTTCCCGTTGACGTAGCTGAAGAAGTCATCGCCGGGCTTTATGGCGGTGTTGAACTGCGTCGTATCGATAAAAGAGAAAGATGATTTGTCGGCAGAAGGCTGGCAGGAGGGCAGGACCAGCAATAGGATCCAGGCGGCCAGGGTGGCCAGGGATAAGGGGGTTCGCATTGTCTTTAGATTTGGTGTATTCTAAATATAATAAAAACTCCCCTAAAAGGGGAGTCTTAGCTTATCTCTTATATGGACGGTGGGGTCAGACCAATTCTATATCAAAATTAACCAGGTCAACAAACTGCCTGATCCTTGCATCGATATCGGCGCGGGTGATCTCTTTGAGCCGGGTAGGGCCGAATTTTTCTACGCAAAAGGAGGCCATTGCTGAGCCGACGATGATGGCCGTTTTCATATTTTCAAAAGAGATGTCTTTGGTATGGGCCAGGTGGCCGATAAAGCCGCCTGCAAAGGTATCACCGGCGCCGGTGGGGTCGAATACTTCTTCCAGGGGAAGGGCCGGGGCGACGAAGACCTGGTCGCCATGGAAGAGCAGGGCGCCATGCTCCCCTTTCTTGATGATCAGGAATTTCGGGCCTGTCTTGAGGATGGCGCGGGCGGCCTTGACCAGGGAATATTCCCCGCTGAGCTGGCGGGCTTCGCTGTCATTGACCATGAGCACGTCGACCATCGTGAGCAGCTTTTTAAGGTCGTCCAGGGCGCTGTCCATCCAGTAGTTCATGGTATCCATGGCGATGAGCCGGGGGCGTTGCTTCATCTGCTCTACTACGCTGATCTGGAGGCTGGGGTTGACATTGCCGAGCATCAGGAATTCGCTGCCCTGGTAGCTTTCGGGGATCACCGGGTTGAAGTCGAGCAATACGTTAAGGTCGGTGACCAGCGTATCCCGGGTATTCATGTCCAGATGATATTTCCCGCTCCAGAAGAACGATTTCTTGTCCTTTACCACTTCGACGCCTTCCAGGTTTACCCCGCGCTTTTTAAGCTCGTCCATCTCCTCTTTTGCAAAATCATAACCGACTATGGAGACCTGGTTGATAGGCTTGACAAAATTGCTGGCCGCATATGCAATGTAGGTGGCGGCGCCGCCTACGATCCAATCCGTCTTTCCGAAGGGTGTTTCGATGGCGTCATAGGCCATAGATCCCACTACAATTAGTGACATGAGGTATTTTTGGGGTGCAACCTACATAATTTCTTCCTAAGTTATGGCTAACAGTCGTTAGTGTTTTCTATCTTTGTGACAGTCATGGCTAAAATTCAAGGCAAAAGGAACAGCACCAAGAAAGAGGTGATCATCGAAAAGGCCTCCCGGCTCTTCAGGGAAAAGGGGTTTGGCGCTGCTTCCATGCGCGACCTGGCGGAGCATGTGGGGGTAGAGGCGGCCAGCCTGTACAACCATATCCAGTCCAAATCGGAGATCCTGCAGACCATCTGTTTCAAGGTGGCCAATGAGTTTATGACCAATCTGGAAGCGGTCGAGGCCAGTAACCAGAGCACTCTGAAAAAGATGGAGGCGATCATCCGGCGGCATATCCGTATGATGCTGGAACAATATGAGTACGTCTATATCTCCGATCATGAATGGCGTCACCTGCCAGAGCCCTATCTCTCCAATTTCCTTAATCAGCGGCGCAGCTATCGCAAGCGGCTGGCCGATATCATAGAAGACGGCACTACGAAGGGGGAGATCAAGGCGATAGACCCTTATACGGCCGTGCTGGTGATCCTCTCCGCCATCAGCGGCATCGACTCCTGGCAGCGGTCGCGTAAGAGCACCACGGCCGAGGCGCTCGAGTCGAATATGGTAAAGTATCTGATAGAGGGGCTAAAAAAATAGCAGTGGCCAATCATTTTATATCGCTGAAGATCGAAGACATCCGCCGGGAAACGGCGGACTGTGTGTCTATAGCCTTTGTTATCCCGCCGGAGCTGCGGACGGTGTTTTCTTACCAGCAGGGGCAGAATGTAACCATACGGACCGTATTGGGGGGAATGGAAGTGCGGCGTTCTTATTCCATCTGCAGCAGTCCGCTGGATGAAGAGCTGCGCATCGCCGTCAAGAAGGTTCCGGGGGGCCTGTTCTCTACCTATGCCAACGAGCAGCTGCAGCGGGGGCAGGCTTTGGAAGTCCTGCCCCCCAGCGGGAAGTTCTATACGGAGCTCAGGCCCGGCAACCGTAAGCGCTATCTGGCCTTTGCGGCCGGCAGCGGCATCACCCCGGTCCTGTCCTTGATAAAGACTACCCTGGCGGTGGAGCCGGGCAGCGCCTTCACCCTGGTATACGGCAACCGCTACCGTCCAGCCATCATCTTCAGGGAACAGCTGGAAGCCTTAAAGAACCGGTATATGCACCGGCTCGCCCTGCACCATATCCTTAGCCGGGAGCAGATGGATATTCCGCTGCATCAGGGGCGGATCGACGCGCTCAAATGTGAAGAGCTTTGCGACCGGCTAATCGATCTGCATTCCATGGATGAGATCTATCTCTGCGGGCCGGCGGAAATGACCTTTTCGCTGCAGGAGTGGCTGGAACGACAGGGAGTGGATAAGAAGAAAGTACATTTCGAGCTCTTTCATCCCCTGGAGAAGCCTGGTAATGAAAGGGCGGTGGAGCAGGCAACGGGGCAGGCAAAGGCGCCGGACGAGCAGGTAAGCCAGGTAACGGTGCGGCTGGATGGGATAAGCCATGTGTTCCCGCTGGCCTATGAAGGGTCTTCTATCCTGGATGCGGCGCTGTATCAGGGGGTTGATCTGCCCTTTGCCTGTAAGGGCGGCGTATGCTGTACCTGCAGGGCGCGGCTGACGGAAGGGCAGGTGGAGATGGACCTCAACTACGCCCTGGAAGCCGATGAGCTCGCAGCGGGATTTGTACTCACCTGCCAGTCCCATCCCCGGACGGCCAAAGTAGTTATAGACTTCGATTCCAAATAAACGTATACGGAAGATACGGGTTGCCCGAGATGCTATAAACGATGTTGACGATGAGCAGGCCCACTACGAAGCGGATGATGATGAGGATGATGGCGCTGACGATGGTGAAGGCGACGCGCTGGTCGTCGGGGGCCGGCTTCAGCACGGGTATCCCCAGGTAGAAAAGATAGACGCTATACAGCCCCAGCACCACCAGCTCCTGTAAGGTGGGCATCAGATAGAAGATACCTGCGATCCAGGCGGGTGTATAGGAATAGGCCACCAGCTGCGCCGACCTGCCGATATTCCTTTCCGCCCCGAATGCCGGCGCTATCCGGTCAACGAGATAAGTTCCCAGCAAATATACTGTCAGAGAAGTGATAAGGCTGTCTATCGCCATTGCCGATCCCCAATACAGGCCGCTGACCCGGAACAAGAGCCCGTTGGCCCCCACGAAGCCATAGCCGATGAAGCTGGCGATGGCGGGGATGAGGGCCATAGGAAGCGCATATCTGATGAGAAGGGACTTTACCGTGCTCCTCTCCTGTTTTATGGACCTCCACTCCGCGGCAGGTGTGAAGATTATATGTTTTGCCCTGGCAATTAGGGACATATATGTTTGTTTGTATTAAGCTTATGGAAAGATATATAATAAAAACAAAACCCCGGCCAACAGCAGGGGTTTACCCCGTACTAACACTTGTTAGCTTTACAAAAAGCCAGTATATTTGTGGAAAGAAGCGTGTATGTCAGCACCTGCCAATGAAGCTGTTTTCCAGGATAAGATCGATCAGGATATCCGGATCGAGCCGAAGGATTGGATGCCGGAAGCTTACCGGAAGACGCTGATCCGGCAGATCTCGCAGCATGCGCATAGTGAGATCGTCGGCATGCTGCCTGAGGCCAACTGGATCACCCGGGCGCCCAGCCTCAAGCGAAAGGCCACGCTGATCGCCAAGGTCCAGGATGAGGCGGGGCATGGACTTTATCTGTATGCTGCGGCCGAGACGCTGGATATCAGCCGGGACGAGATGATTGGGCAGCTGCATAGCGGGAAGGCCAAATATTCTTCTATCTTCAATTATCCCACTTTAACCTGGGCGGATATGGGCGCGATAGGCTGGCTGGTAGATGGCGCGGCCATCATGAACCAGGTACCTCTATGCAGGGCTTCCTATGGGCCTTATGCCCGGGCGATGGTACGCATTTGCAAGGAGGAGAGCTTTCATCAACGGCAGGGATTCGAGATCCTGCTGGTGTTGAGCCGGGGCAGCGAGGCGCAGCGGCGGATGTGTCAGGATGCGATCGATCGCTGGTGGTGGCCGAGCGTGATGATGTTTGGTCCCAATGACGATGCCTCGCCCAATACCGCACAGAGCATGCGGTGGAAGATCAAGCGGTTCACCAATGACGAGCTGCGGCAGCGGTTTGTGGATGTAAGCGCAGAGCAGATAAAGCTGCTGGGCATGACCCTGCCGGATCCCGCGCTGGTCTGGAATGAAACGCGGCAGCATTATGATCATGGGCCTATCGACTGGGAAGAGTTCCGAAATGTCCTGAATGGGAATGGCCCCTGCAATAAGGAGCGGATGGCGGCCCGGGTACAGGCCCATGCCGACGGGGCTTGGGTAAGAGAAGCGGCGCTGGAGCATTCCCGAAAAAATGCCGCGCGCCAATCCGTGCAGCTGGAAGGGGTGGCCTGAGGGAGCAGCCTAACTTAATTTTCATGACAGCGAATAACACTATATCCAACGTTATCTCCGGGGATAAGGGCTCCTGGCCACTCTGGGAGATCTTTATCCGCAGCAGGCAGGGCCTGGACCACAAGCATGTGGGCAGCTTACATGCGGCCGATGCCGCCATGGCTATCGAGAATGCGCGGGATGTTTATACCCGACGGATGGAGGGGATAAGCATCTGGGTGGTAGAGAGCAAGTTTATTCATGCTTCGAATCCGGATGACGCGGCCTCCTTCTATGATCCGGCGAACGATAAGGTTTACCGCCATCCGACCTTTTATGATCTGCCTGATGAATTAAAGCATATGTAAGATGTCTGTACAAGCACTTATAGATTATACGTTACACCTGGGCGACAACGCGTTGGTCCTGGGTCATCGCAACAGCGAGTGGACGGGTCATGGCCCCATACTGGAGCAGGACATTGCGTTGTCCAATATTGCGCTGGATCTGATTGGGCAGGCGAGGAACTGGTATGAATATGCGGCCCGGCTGATCAATGGCGGCGGGGGAAAAGAGGTCACGGAGGATGTGCTGGCTTATCTGCGGGATTCCCGGGACTTCAGGAATTGCCTGCTGGCCGAGCAGACGAATGGAGACTGGGGGAAGACGGTGCTAAGGCAATTTTACTTCAGCGCCTATCAATTTTATTTTTACGGTGCCCTGGAGCATAGTCGGGACAAGGAGTTGGCGGCCATTGCGGAGAAATCCCTGAAGGAGGTAACATATCACCTGCGCTGGAGCAGCGAATGGGTGATCCGGCTGGGTGACGGTACGGAAGAAAGCGCTTCCCGGATGCAAAGGGCCATGGATGAGCTTTGGACATATACGGGGGAGCTGTTTGTGCCTGCGGATTATGAGCGGAAGCTCAGTCCCGCGGGGATAGGCGTAGACCTTGCGGCCATCCGGCCGTTATGGGAGCAACGGGTGCGGGAGGTGCTGAAGGCTGCACGGCTGGAGAGTGGCGAGGGCGTCTGGATGCAGACAGGCGGCAAGCAAGGGAAGCATACCGAGCACCTGGGCTATCTGCTGGCGGAGATGCAATTCTTACAAAGAGCTTATCCCGGATGCGAATGGTAAAGGAAGACGATACGATACTGATCCGAAAGATCTGGTCCGCATTGGCGGAAGTGAATGACCCGGAGAGACCGGTCCTCTCCGGTGTAGACCTTGGGATCATCCGGGAGGTTCGTGTGGTGGATGAGAGGCCGGAGGGGATCATAACGCCGACGTATAGTGGTTGTCCGGCCATGGACGTGATCAGGACGACT
>JAMFRX010000093.1 GCA_026224995.1 Puia dinghuensis | reverse complement strand
AGGGTATGCGAAGAGCTGCTGGGAATACCGAACCACCAGGTGAACAGGTTCCAGGTGATGGCGGCGATGAGGCCGGAGAAGATCACGGGGAGCGTGATAAAATCGCGGTTGACAAAATGCGCGATAGTGCTCCCGATCTTGAATTCCCCTATAAAATTGTTGAAGATGAAGTAAGCCGCAAAATTGAAGATGGCCGCCCAGAGTACCGCCTGAAAGGGTGTCAGCACCTTGGTAGAGACGATGGTGGCAATGGAGATGGCGGCATCATGAAATCCATTGATGTAATCGAATATCAGGGCCAGCGCAATAATGATAAGGAGAAGAGTCATGGGCGGTAAGCATCCCGGGGCAGCATCCGGCCTTTAGGCGTATTTAATAATAATAGATTCGATCACGTTGGTAGCATCTTCGCATTTGTCCGTCACGATCTCCATTACCTGGTAGATATCCCGCCTTTTGATGACCTCCTTCGCGTCGGGCTCCGTCTCGAATAAACGTTCGATACTCATATCGAAAATATCATCGGCCTGGTTCTCGATGCTGTTGACCCGTACCAGCGCATCCGTGATCGTCCGCATATCCCGCATATTGCGCAGCTCCTTGACGGCCCCCTGGATCTGTTTGGACCCCTGCTCTATCAGGTCGGCCATCTTCTGGATGCCCGGGTCGTTGGGATTGACCTTATAGAAGTTGATCTTTTTCGCCGCCGCATAAATATAATCGCAGATATCGTCCAATGCGCTGGCCAGATAGTGGATGTCCTCACGATCAAAGGGGGTGATGAAGTTGCGGCCCAGCTCCGTGAAGATGCGGTGGGTCAGGTCATCGTTCACATGCTCCTGGTTTTCCAGCTCCAGAATAAGCACCGCCCGTTTGTCGAAATCCGGTTCGCTTACCACGTCCTTGAGCAGCTCCCCCATCCGGGCCACGCAGTCCGCCACTTCCTCAAAGAGAGAATAAAAGACCTTATCCTTGGGAAGGAATAGTTGTACGAATGCGTTAAAGCCCTTCATTTGATGATTTTGGAAAAATAAACCCCCAAGTTAAAACGAATGTCAGCGCCTATTTCGGCTAATCACGTTTGGTAATGATTTCTTAACACTGAATTCATACGCTAAGCCTGTTTTTACGCTCAAAAGCGCATAAACAAGGGAGTGTTAACATTAAGGTAATATTCCGTTAACATTCGGGTCATTGCATAAATACAGTTTTGCACCGGATTCAGGACCGCTAAATCAAAATTATAACGAACCAGAACTTTTATGAAACGCAACTTCTCAAAACAACTCCTATTTATTGCTGCTCTCCTCTTTTTAACCATCGCCTCCCAGGCTCAATACCTCTTTAATTCAGACTCTGCTTTCAAAGCAGGCGCTGCTAATTCAGGCCGTATCTGGGGCTATGTTTTCGGTGACTATTATGCCAAGGCGCATAGCGACTCCGCTAATCGCGGTGGCAGCAACCAGTATAGCGGTATCCCCACGAACCGCACGGCCTTCCAGTTCCGTCGTATCTACCTGGGCTATGATTATAATATTACCAATAAGTTCTCTGCCGAGCTGCTGCTGGCCGCGGAAGACAACTTCCCCACCGGCAACCCTACTTCCAATACGGCAGTAGCCGCCAATACGACCGCATCCGGCGCCGGCGACCTCACGGCCGATGGCAAGCTGACCTTCTACATCAAGCTGGCGAACATCCGCTGGAAGAACATCTGGAATGGTACCGACCTCATCGTAGGCGAACAGGCTACACCGGCCTTCCCCCTGCTGTCAGAAAAGATCTGGAACTACCGTTCTGTAGAAAGGACCATTTCGGATATCCGCCGCACCCCTTCCTATGATCTTGGTGCAGGGCTGCAGGGTAAGTTCGATCCCAAGACCGCCAATTTCGGCTATGACCTGTTAGTCGGCAACGGCAGCAGCGCCAAGCCCGAATCCGACAACTTCAAATGGTTCTATGGTGACGTATGGGCCATGTTCTTCGATAAACGACTGGTACTGGACCTGTATGGTGATTACGAAAGACTGAACTGGGTCAGCACCTGGCATCACTCCCGCCAGATGATCAAGGGTTATATCGCCTACAATACCCCCGCCGTTACCGTTGGCGTGGAAGGGTTCATCAACAACCTGAAGAATGACAACTTCGCCACTAAGATAGCCGGCGGCGTAGATACGATGTCCGTACAGTCGAAAGGCATCTCTTTCTATGTACATGGCAATATCGTCCCCAACAGGCTCCGGTTCTTCGCACGCTACGATATGTACAGCCCCGACAACAAGATCAACAATTCGGTGTTCAGCAAATATGTCGGTAACACCAGCTCTTACAACGATCCGGTTACCAAAGAGAATTTCATCACCGCCGGCCTGGATTTCACTCCTGCGAAGAATGTGCATTTCATGCCGAACATCTGGTACAATGGCTACAAGGGCCAGCAGAGTGCAGCCATCGACGGGTCGAAGCTACATAAAGACTACGATATGGTCTATCGGATGACTTTCTACTTTGTGTTTGGAAAATAAGGTAAGAACACCTAAACCGGTCTAACGACTCTCTATTCTTAACTACCATAAGTAAAAACACATGATCTTACATTCGTTTAAATTCAAGCATTCCCTGGTCGCCGGCGCATTCTTCGCTCTTTTCAGCGCGAGCCTGGTGTCCTGCGGTGGCGGTGGCGGCACTGCCGGCGGCTCCGATAGTACGGCGGCTGCGGGCAATGATGATGCCATCATCGGCGCGGGGAGCTCTTTCGACTACCCCTTGTTCTCCAAGCAATTTTCCGAGTACAACAAGGCCAATGGCCTGAAGGTCAACTACCAGTCCGTAGGTTCGGGCGCCGGTATCTCCCAGCTGACCGCCAAGACAGTAGACTTCGGCGCTTCCGACGCCCCCATGAATGGCAAGCAGGATTCCGCCCTCAGCGCTCCGGCTATTCATATTCCCGTCACGGCAGGCGCCGTAGTCCTCAGCTACAACCTGCCCGACGTAAAGGACACCCTGCTGCTGTCGCCTGATGTGCTGGCCGGTATCTTCCTGGGAACGATCACCAAGTGGAACGATCCCAAGATCGCTTCAATCAATAAAGGTGTAAAGCTGCCCGCAACGGCAATCCTGATCGCTCACCGTTCAGACGGCAGCGGCACCTCCAATATCTTCACCACCTACCTCTCCAAGGTAAGCGCGGATTGGATGTCAAAAGTCGGTAAGGGCTCTTCCGTCAACTGGCCTGTAGGTCTTGGCGGCAAGGGTAACGAAGGTGTTGCCGGTTTGGTCAAACAAACTCCAGGGTGTATTGGTTATATAGAGCTGGCCTATGCCATTCAGAACAATATGGCTTATGCCAAGATGCAGAACAAAAGCGGTAACTTCATTACTCCGAGCATCGCAAGCGTAACCGCAGCTGCTAATATCCAGATCCCTGCCGACACCAAGGTGTCGCTGACAAATACGGATGCTGCCGATGGGTATCCTATTTCCGGCTTCTCCTGGGTCCTCATCTACAAGGAGCAGAAGTATGGCGATCGCAGCCTCGACCGCTCTACCAAGCTGTTGAAGCTCATCTCCTGGATGATCCATGACGGCCAGCAGTTCAGCTCAGCCCTGAACTATGCCCCTTTATCTCCTGCTGCTGTCAGCGCCGGGGATGCGGTCCTGAAGTCTGCCACATATGATGGCAAGCCGATCTTGCAGTAATTGACCGAAATGAATTTTATGGATACATCTGTAGAGAATGGCGTAATTACCCGCAGCGACACACCGCTGCGGGTAATTTCTTCTTCGCCGGAGGCCATCATAAAGGCGAAAAAAAGGACCCGACTGTCTTTCCGGCAGATCCGGACCGAGAATATTTTTAATAAGACCCTGATGATCATGGGTCTGGTGATGGTCATCCTGGTGCTGGGCATCTTCCTGACCCTGGTCGTTCAATCCCTGCCGTCCATAAAGTCGTTGGGACTGAAATATCTTTGGGGGAAAGTTTGGGACCCTGTTCAGGACATCTATGGGGCTTGGCCTTTCCTGCTCGGAACCCTGCTAAGCTCTTTTTTGGCGCTTTTCATCTCGATACCTTTCTCCATTTCCGTGGCGATCTTCCTGGGTGAATATCATCCCAAGGGCTGGCTGCCCGACCTGCTGAAGAATACAGTGGAGCTCATCGCCGCCGTCCCCAGCGTCATCTATGGCTTCTGGGGCCTGGCCGTTCTGGTGCCCATCGTCAGGACCTTCGAATCCCATATAGGGGTGGAACCCGTAGGGGTAGGCATCTTTAGCTCGTCGATCATCCTGGCCATTATGATCATTCCTTATGCCGCCAGCCTTGGCCGAAGCATGATCACTATGGTCCCTTCTCACCTGAAAGAAGCGGCCTATGGTCTGGGTGCGACCCGTTGGGAGGTGATCCGCAGCGTGGTGCTGCCCTACACCAAATCCGGGCTTTTCGCCGGTATCCTGCTATCCCTGGGCCGCGCCCTGGGCGAGACGATGGCCGTTACCATGGTCATCGGCAATACCAGCCTGATCCCCAAGAGCATATTCGCCCCCGGCAATACCATGGCCAGCGTCATCGCCAACGAATTCACCGAGGCGGACAAGCCGGTATACCTGTCGCGTTCGGGGCGAGCACGACCGGCTCGCTGGTCATGATCCCCCCTGCGGTGTCGTCGGCGTAGCGCAGCAGGCGACGCACGTTGGCGGCCTCGT
>JAMFRX010000756.1 GCA_026224995.1 Puia dinghuensis | reverse complement strand
GCTGATAAGAGCAGTCTTTTCATCATATAAAGTTGGTTTTTGCGGCTGCAAAGAAAGCACTTCGCAGCATGGTTAATGACAACAAGCTATTAAGAAATTATTAACTAAAATGACATAGTAAAGCTTCGACGTATTAATAAAATCGGTAATATGGCAGACAATGGAGGGGAATTCAGCAGGAATGGACTTAACGCGAATAATTATGTTAAAGAAAAGCAAAACTAGAAAAATGCTGCGCGGTAAGGTTTTTTTAATATTGACAATTTATGAACAAAGAAGACCGCACTTATACCCATATTGCCGGTCCGGTGGGGCATCCTTTGCTAACTTTCCCTCGTTTTTATTGTTAATTTTGCATAGGGGATCCGGGGCTGCTGCCCGGGAGGCCATCACATAAATCTCTATATTACAATGTTAGACAGTATACAAAGCGCCATAGAAGACATTAAACGGGGGAAGCTGGTGATCGTCGTGGATGACGAGGACCGTGAAAATGAGGGTGATTTCATCACCGCGGCCCGGAATGTGACTTCGGAGATCATCAATTTTATGAGCAAGGAAGGGCGGGGCCTGATCTGCGCCCCCCTGGTGGAGGAGCGTTGTGACGAGCTCAGCCTGGAGCTTATGGTCAATAATAATACGGCGCTGCACGAAACGCCGTTCACGGTGAGCGTGGATCTGCTCGGACATGGCTGTACCACAGGCATTTCCGCATCGGACAGGGCCAAAACGGTCCAGGCGCTCATAGACCCGGCCACCAGGCCGGAAGACCTGGGGCGTCCGGGGCATATCTTTCCGCTGCGGGCAAAGCGTGGGGGGGTATTACGGCGTGCCGGCCATACCGAGGCCACCATCGACCTTGCCCGGCTGGCTGGTTTCGAGCCGGCGGGAGTGCTGGTGGAGGTCATGAATGAAGACGGCACCATGGCCCGCCTGCCTGAGCTGATGGAGATTGCCAAAAAGTTCGATCTCAAGATCATATCTATCAAGGACCTAATAGAGTACCGGCTGAAGACCGATTCCCTGATCGAGGAGATCGTCAGGGTGGACATGCCCACGAAATATGGGCATTTCAAGCTCATCGCCTTCCGGGAGAAGAATACCAATAATGAGCACCTGGCCCTGATAAAGGGAACCTGGGGGGCGGATGAACCCGTTTTGGTAAGGGTCCATTCCTCCTGTTTCACGGGGGATATCCTGGGTTCGTTTCGCTGCGACTGCGGCGAGCAGCTGCATGAGGCCATGCGGCTGGTCGAGGCAGCGGGCCAGGGCGTGATCCTGTATATGAACCAGGAGGGCCGGGGTATTGGCCTGCTGAATAAGTTAAAGGCCTATAAGCTCCAGGAAGAAGGCATGGATACGGTAGAGGCTAATCTTCACCTGGGTTTTCCGATGGACAAGCGGGACTATGGCGTAGGGGCGCAGATCCTGCGTTATCTGGGCATCAGCAAGCTGCGGCTCCTCAGCAATAATCCCCGGAAAAGGGCTGGCCTGCTGGGCTATGGGCTGGAGATCGTGGAGGCCTTGCCCATCGAGATCCATCCGAATCCGCATAATGAAAAGTATTTGCAAACCAAGCGAGACAAGCTGGGGCACGAGATTCTGAAATAAAAATGGGAACGAACGGGGCATGGCGCCCTGCGGACCCCGCCGGATATCAACTGGCGGGGTCTATTGTTTGGTGACGGTCGCCGTGGTCGTTGCCGCGGGTAATAGATGGGTCTATTGTTTGGTGACGGTCTGGATAGTCGTGGCCGGAGCTGGCGGCGTAGGCGGCGGCGGCGTTTTCTTCTTCTTTTTCTTCTTGAACAGCTCGTCGATGCGATCGAAGTCGCGGCGATAGGAGATGCTGGTGCCGGAGCTGTTCTGGGTATGGTTGGCCGTATTCAATGCATTATAGGAATCCCTGTAGAAGAAGGTCAGCGCCACGCGGCCATCGGGGGTGACCTTGTATTCCGCGTTTATATCGGGCAGGAACTGGAAGGATGCGGCCTGTGTCTGCTGGGGGGTCATGCCGAAGTCGAGGGCGCTTCCCACTGTCATGGTGAGCTTCTCGTTCATAAACTGTTTGCCGATGGAGAAATTGAGGTTGGTGCGGTTGTAGGCCAGAGAGTTCTGATCGGGGTCATCCACTACAAGGTAGTTACCGTTATACAGCGATGTGTTGAAATTCACCTGAAGGCTCTTGTCTTTGAAGACGCGGGTCAGCAGATGGTACATCTGTTTGGAAAAAGCGTTGGAGATGGCGCCGGAGATGCTGTTGACCACGGCGTTGCCTACGGCGGCAGATGGATCGAAGGTGCTCGTGCTGGTGGCCAGGGGGACGAAGGTATTAAGCACTACGAGGCAGGAGACCTGTTTGTTGAGCTCGTTGGGGTCGTTCTGAATGCGTTGAAGCAGGGTTTGGGCGTCCTGGTCGTTCCTGAGCGGGCTTCCGGGCGGTAGGTCTATCTGGAAGGCGATGTTGGGCGAAGTATACTTACCGGTAAGGTTGGCCACAACGAGGATATTGCCGCGATAACGTCGGACGTTGGGGTCCTGGATGTCCAGGCTGCCGGTTGTCAGGCCAAGGTCGCTGAACCGGACGTTCTCGGCCGTGAACACTGCCTGGACGCCGATAGTGGCGTCGTAGGGATTCCCGGTCCACTGGATGAAGTTGCCTACATTTTCAGTGAGGACGAACGGTTTATGGATAAAGGACTGGAAAGTGAAATTATACATGCCCCGATCGATCTCATACCTGCCGTTGAGCGTAAGGTCTTCCGTGGTGCCTATGCGCATCACCAGGTTGCCGTGGCCGTTTGCTTTTATGATGTCACCGGTGAGGGGGTCGAGGATCATGTAGACGTTCACGAAGTTGTTGACATACATATCCAGGTTAACCGTAATGTTGCTGCTCTTCCTGTCGGCCGCCACCTCTTTCATTTCCTTTCCATATACCCGCCATTTGATGAAATCGGCTTCGCCGCTTTCCCGGTTAACGGAGGGTGGCAGGTAGATATTCGAGCTGTCGGTAGGCTCACCCTTGATGGACATCTGCATATTCTCTTCGGGGCCTGTGAGTGTCATCCGTGCCTTGCCGATGACCGTGCCGTAGAACTGGTTGTTGTCGGTGGCCTTGGTGTCCAGCAGCAGGAGGCGATTGGTGTTGAGCTCGAAGTCGAAGCCCAGGTCGTCGAAGGCAGGATGGAAAAGGCGGCCATGGAGGAGGTCGGCGGTATGGCCAAGCCGGTCCTTGAGCTGCATGGTCCCGAAGTCGATGGTATCTTTTTTAAACTGGATGGTAGCGTTGGCGATCTTATAAGCGCATTGGGTGTAAGCGACTTTCAATGAGGCGTCGCGCAGCTTCACCGTGCCGAGGTAAAGGAGATGCGAAGCCGGTCCGGTGATGTGAAGCTTTCCGCTGGCGTTGCCTGTGAAATTGGTAAAGATGCCACCGAGGTATTTCTCCAGGATGTCGACTTTCATGTCGGCGACGTCGGTGGTGATGTCGATGGGCGGGCCTGCGGCGCTGTCGGTATTGATGGTGGCTGCGCCGTCGAGGTGATAATTCTTATTATCGGAATGGAGGGTGGCGTGGATGGCTCCTGTAGCCTTCTGGTAGTTGCCTGTCACGTCCAGATGGCCGATGGAGTCGTTGTTGAACCGGAACTGTTCGGCTTGTCCCTGGAAGCTGATGGTATGTTTACCGAAGGGGTCTGTCATGTCTACGCCGCCGGTGAGCAGTCCTTCCAGTCTTTCGGAGGTGACCAGGTAAGGGGTGAAGTCGCCGATGTTGATCTTTTTAAGATCCACATGGATGTCGTTCCAGTTGCCTTCCCCGGAAGGGTGGGTGGTCACGGCGATCACCTGGTCGCCACTATGGATATTCAGGCCGTCTGCCGAGAGGTATTTGTTCTCGAAGGCAAGCTGTCCGTCCTTATCGATCTGCCAGGTCTTGCTGTTGATGTCGAAGGTCGAGGGGTCGAATATGACTTTGACGCCGGTGGGCATGGTCTGCACCCGGGCGGAGATATTGGCGGAGTTCAGTGTCTGGTTGGCGCTGGTGGTGACCTGCAGGCTGCTGAGGTCGTTGGAGGAGTGGAGGTGGATACGGGTGCCGGGGAAATGCAGGCTGTCGTTGAAATAGACTTCGCCGATGCTGGTTTCCATGGAAAGGCTGTCGAGGTTACCCCGGCCCTTGAGGGAAAGGTTTTTAAAGGCGATGCTCTTGTAGCCGAAGGCGGGAACATCGACGTTGAGGTCGAGGAGGTTCTTCCGTGTGTCTATACGTCCATTGATCCCGGAGTTGTTGAAGCCTTTAAGATCTTTATAGAAGAGGTCGATATATTCGTCTACGTTCTTGGTGGCGATGACAAAGGTGAAATTCTGGTTGGTGGGAATGGTCTTCGCCGGCTTTATATAGCTGGGGTAATATTTGTTCAGGAAGGTCTGGAAGGAAGCGGGAAGGTCCTTGATAGAAAACTCGCCGACGATGGCGCCGTCGAATTCGTTGCTTACGATGGTGATGGTCTTGTTGTTGTCGACGACGCTGGATTCAAGGGTCAGGGAGTCGAAGGAGACGCGCTGGCCGTTCTTGAACAGGGAGGCGTCGTAGATGCTGGCCTTACCCAGGAAGTTGTCGATATCGTCGCCCGTGAAATTACATCGGAACTTCCCGTCGAACTCCAGCGGCTGATTGGCGAAGTGGAGCTTGGTAAGATCGGCTTTTGCTACTTCGGCTTCGAAATTGAATCGCGGCTGTTCGAGGTTGAAGTCTATGAGTCCGTTAAGGTGGGCGTCCAGATTGGGATCGCTTGCGATGAGCTCGCCGTTGAACCGTTTTTTAGCAATGGCGCCATTGACCTGGATATGGCGATAAGTATATTGGTTGAACTCCAGGTTGTCGATCATGCCGTCCAGCGTGGCGTTGAGCGTACCCGTTCTAAGTCCGGTGCCATTGATCTTGCCCTGGAAGGCGATACGGCCGAGGTTATCGTTGTCGAGGAAGGAGCCGAGCTGGAAGCTGTCGGTGCTGATGGTCCCCGAGTAGATAGAAGGGCCGTAGGACGGCAGCTTCATGTTCAGGTTGGTCTCGATGGTTCCGAGGCTGGTCTCGATGGTGCCTTTGGTAACGAAGTCGCGGACCGTGCCAGTGAAATCCCCTTTGAAGCGGAGCCAGGCCAGACGGTCCAGTCTTGGCTGCTGTACCTTGCGTAAAGCGGGGACCAGGGCGGCTATGTCTTCGTAGTCGGTCCTGAAGTCGTTGGACTTGAATTCGATGAAGGTCTTCTCCAGATCCGGCAATCCCCGCAGGTGGAAGTCACCATTGAGCAGGGTGTTCTTTCCGGCCTCTACGACGACCTTGCGGCCGCGCAGGTCGGATACCAGTCCCTGCATGTCGCCGCTTATCCTGATGTGTTTGGACCAACTGCCGAGCTCCGGCGCGAAATAGGCGATATCGTCGGTATCGATCTCGGAGTCGGAGAAGTGGGCTTCCATCCGGATGCGGGTGACGAAATCAGACATGTCGTCCAGCGTCTTGAAGCGCATGGCGAAGTAGTTGCGCACGTGGCTTTTGCCCGTCTGAAGGTCGAGCTTGCCGAACTCCATGGCTTCGGGATACCACCGGATGCGGGAGCTGAGCCGTTTGACCTCCAGGCCGCTGCGTTCCTTTGTGCTCAGGAGCAATTGTGCGGTCAGGGTATCGCGGTCTAGCCGGAGGTTGGAAAAGTTGGTGTTGACGGAAGAGAAATAGATGTGGTTGCCGTCGAAGTGTTTGTTCCGGACGGTATCCGCGGTCTTCTCGTGGCGGAAGGAGCCGTTTTTTATAGTGATATCGGTAGCGGTGACAACCCACTCCCCCGGGTTCAGGCGCAGGTGGAGCGGATCGTTGACGATGGTCGTCGTATCGTCCGGCGGTGTTGGCCTTCTGCCTGTATATTCGGAAAGGGTGAAGTCGGGTTGGGTGAAGGTGAGGCTGTTGATCCGGGCGATCTTGTCGTTAAAGCTGATGGTGTCGGCGTCGAGGCTAAGACCCTTAAGGTGCAGGTCCATGTCTTCGCCGCGCCAGCCGTCGCGCTTGAGGAGATGGATATTAGCCAGCTCCATCTCTTTGAGGTCGAGCTGCATGCCTTTGGAAGTATCTTTTTCCGTCTTGTTGGGATTGGAGAAATAGTCGATCAGGAACTGATAGTTCCATACCGAGTCGGTCCGCTGCAGCTTGATGGTAGCGTTCTCCAGGCCGATGTATTGCAGCTGCGCCTTGTCCTTGAAGAACCACCAGTCGGTTATGTTCACCTTCACGGTGCCGGCGAAGAGCAAGGTATCTTTCTGCCCATCCTCTATCAGCGTGCTATCCAGCAACATCTTGTTAAAAAACTCAAAGTTCACGCGTTTGATGCGGATGGTCGTGTGGAGGTCATGGGACAGCCTTTGCGTGACCCTTGAAACCAGCCAGGTTTGAACGGCCGGCACGTGGATGAGAGCCCATAGGGAGAACAGTAATAGTATTAAAACCAGTAATGTATTACGGAGTATTTTCCAGATCTTTCTCAGGGGCTTTCCTTTTCTGTTGGCAAAATTAAACTATATAGGGTGGCGGTGCAAATTCAGTACCAATTTCCCTTTAAGTGAGGCTTCCAACAGATTATAACATTTAGTGTTTATGTTTCTGCTGCATGTCCTGATTGAAGGCCTGGGAGGCTCCTTTTGAGATGGAAAGGCTTTGCCAGCTGTGGTCGCGGATCATTTTACCGAGAAAGACGATCTGGCCTACGTGGTGGGGATAGTGGGCCAGCTGCCGGTTGATGGCATCGATGGCGATCAGCGGTTCGTGGCGGATGGTGATGGTCTTTAGCAGGTCTTCGTCCCTGAGAGAGCGAAGGGTATCCAGCAGGCAGCGCCAGCCTTCTTCCCATAAGGCGAGCAGCTCCGCCTTTTTGGCTGTCGGCGGGCTGAACTCTTCGTCACGGTTGCGGCCGGGTTTCTCCCCGTCTTCTGTGAGGAAGCTGGTCCAGCGGCTGAGCATATTGCCGTGCATGTGCTGGATGATCACGGCGATGCTGTTGGATTCTTCGCTGGGCGTGAAATGAAAATCTTTTTCTTCCAGCTGGGCGAAGGTCATATCGCCCAGTGTCTTGTAGGTGAGGAAGCGTTTGATCGCTGATTCGAGATAGGCTGTTCCTAGCGTATTCATGGTATGATAGATTTAATAGCCTTCTGCCGTATCGTCGCCGCGGCCGTCGCCGACCGCTTCCAGCTTGTGGCCGGGAAGGACTTTGATCACTTCGGTGCGGCCGATGCTTCCGCGCTGGATGACCTTATAGCCCATGGAGGTGAGCTGTTCGCGGACGGCGGTGGGGAAGGCGGGTTCCACATAGAGCTCGTCGGGCAGCCATTGGTGGTGGAATTTAGGGTTGTTCACGGCGTCCTGGGTGCTGAGACCGAAGTCCAGGATATCCACCAGGGTCTGGAAAACGGAGGTGGTGATAGTGGTGCCGCCTGGTGTGCCTACGACGAGAAATACTTTTCCCTTATCGAGCACCAGGGTCGGTGTCATGGAGCTCAGCATCCGTTTGCCGGGGGCGATGGCATTGGCTTCTGTGCCTACTGCGCCGTACATATTGGGGACGCCTGGCTTTACGCTGAAGTCGTCCATTTCGTTGTTCAGGAAGAAACCGGCGCCGCCCACGACGACCCGGCTGCCATAGCCGCCGTTCAGGGTGGTGGTGATGGAGACGGCGTTGCCATCGTTGTCTATGACATCAAAGTGGGTAGTCTCTTCGGACTTAGGCGAAAGCACGCCGGCGCTGATGTCTTTGCTGTTGCCGGCCTTATCCGGCTGGAAGGCTGCCATCCGGCTGTGAAGATAGGCCTGGCTGGTGAGCGTGTCCACGGGCACGGAATAGTAGTCACGGTCACCCAGGTATTGGGCCCGGTCTGCATAGGCGAGGCGTTCCACCTCCGTCATCAGGTGGACGGCTTTCACCGATTCGAAGCCATAGCCTGCCAGTGGCTGGTTTTCCACCATTTTGAGCATCTGTTGCAGGACGACGCCGCCGCTGCTGGGCAGGGGCATCGTGACGATGGTATATTGTTTGTAAGGGAAGAGGGTAGCCGGTCTGGTCTTGGCGGTATAGGTTTGGAGGTCTGCGGCGGTGAGGATGCCCTTGCCGCGCCGCATCTCTTCCAGGATCAGGCGGGCTGTCTCGCCTTCGTAAAAGCCTTTTGCGCCTTTGTCCCGGATGCGTTTGAGGGTCATGGCCAGGTCTTTTTGCACCAGGGTGTCGCCGGCCTTCCATGGGGTGGCTTTTACGAAGACCGGGAGGACGGTATTGTATCTTTTAAACGCTTCCTGGGTGCTGTTGAGGCTATGGGCTTCTGCCGCCGTGAGGGCGAAGCCATTTTCCGCCAGGTCGATGGCCGGCTGGATGAGCGTGGACATAGGGAGCTTCGCATAGCGGAGCTCTTCGAAGATGCCGGCTATCGCTCCCGGTACGCCGGAGGCCAGGTGTCCGTTTTGGCTGAGGTCGGTACGGGCGTTGCCTGCGGAGTCGAGGTACATATCGCGGGTGGCAGCTGCCGGCGCTTTCTCGCGGAAATCGAGGGCGAGATCTTTTCCTGTGGAGGTATGGGCGACCATGAATCCGCCGCCGCCGATGTTGCCTGCTGCGGGGTAAACCACGGCGAGCGTCAGCTGGGTGGCTATGGCGGCGTCGAAAGCGTTGCCGCCCTTGCGCAGCATGTCAACGCCGGCCTTGCTGGCGAGCGGATGGGCGGAGACGACGGCGCCATGATTCACGAAGGCCGTCTTCCGGACGCTATAGGCGAAGGGTGTCTGCGGATCCTGCGCCTGCAGGCCGTTGCAGTAGAAAATTATAAGTGTGCAAAGGAGCAAAAGACGGATGAGCGGTTGCAGCATGGCCAATAATAATTTTATGTAAGTTCACGTAAGGTACCATTTTTTTTATTTTACCGGTTTACTTACATTCGTCTTTTCATGAACCATAATCTGCTATTCGTACGTGCCGGAAAGGCCAGCTTTCTTCTTGGTTTGCTGCTTTCAGCCTGCCGTTGTTTCTCTCAGGCCCCTCCTTCCCCGGAAGCCTTTTTAGGGTATCCTTTGGGTGCGCATTTTACGCCGCACCATCAGATCGTAAGCTATTTCAAGGCGGTGGCCGCGGCTGTGCCCGACCGGATGCAGCTGGAGCAATATGGGGCGACCAATGAAGGGCGTCCGCTGCTGCTGGCGTATATCGCTTCGCCGGAGAACCTGCGTAAGCTGGAAGCTATCCGGCAGAACAACCTCCGGCTGGCCGGGATGCTGCACGACAATACGGCACCCGACGAGCATGCGCCGGTGATCGTATGGCTGAGCTACAATGTGCATGGCAATGAACCTTCTTCTTCGGAGGCTGCCATGAAGACGCTATACTGGCTGCTGGACCCAGCGTCTACACAGGCCAGGGAGTGGCTGAGCAATACGGTGATCATCCTGGACCCCTGCATCAACCCCGATGGCCGCGATCGCTATGTCGACTGGTACAACGACATCGTCGGGGCGCAACCTAACCCCGATCCGCAAGCGCGGGAGCATCAGGAGCCGTGGCCCCGGGGCAGGACCAACCACTACAATTTCGATCTGAACCGCGACTGGGCCTGGCAGACACAGGTGGAGACGCAGCAACGGCTCAAAAAATACAATGCCTGGCTTCCTCAGATCCATGTGGATTTTCACGAGCAGGGATTCAACAGCCCTTACTATTTCGCTCCGGCGGCGGAGCCCTATCACGATGTGATCACTCCCTGGCAGCGTTCCTTCCAGATCCTCATAGGGAAGAATAATGCCCGGTACTTCGACCGTCATGGCTGGCTCTATTTCACCAAGCAGGAGTTCGACCTGTTCTATCCCAGCTACGGAGATACCTACCCGATATATAATGGCGCCATCGGCATGACCTTCGAGCAGGGCGGCATCGGCGCCGGGCTGGCCGTGTTGACGGCGGACGGCGACACGCTCACGCTGGCGCAGCGGCTGGAGCATCACTTTACGACGAGCATCTCGACCATCGAAGCGGCCTCCGCCCATGCGGCTGAGCTCATGGGTCAGTTCCATAGTTATTTTAACGAGGCGGTGGCGCATCCCGGGGGAGAATACAAGGCCTATTTTCTCCGGAACGATTCCTTTGGCGACCGGCTGGAGCGGCTGCGGACCTTCCTGGACAGGAACGGCATCCGGTGGGAGCTGGTGAATACCGGCACCTTCTCCGGCGTGGACTATGAGACCGGGCGGAGCACGACCTTCCGGGCTGCCGCCGGCGACATCGTCGTCAATGCCAACCAGCCGAAGTCCAATCTTTTACGGGTGCTTTTTGAGCGGAAGTCACATATCACCGATTCGGTGACCTATGATATTACGGCCTGGTCGGTCCCATTCGTATATGGCGTGCAGGCTTATGGAATGAATGCGTATGTGAGTGCGCCGGCGACTATGACGGTGGTATCCGGAGACGACCAGCGATATAAAGAGAAAGATTCTATTTATGCCTATGCGGTGCGGTGGACGGGGATGAACAGCGTTCGTTTCCTGAGCCAGCTGTTGCTGAAGAATGTAAAGGTCCGTTATGCCGAGCGACCCTTCCAGTCCAGCGGCATC
>JAMFRX010000755.1 GCA_026224995.1 Puia dinghuensis | reverse complement strand
GATTGGCGCCAATGGCAATGTCCAGGGCGACGTTCATGGCCAGACGGCCGATATCATGGGAAAGGTTACCGGTACCATCAAGGTTAAGGACATCCTTCAGTTGAAAGAGGGTAGCGTGGTGAATGGCAATATCGAGGCTGCAAAGCTGCAGATCGAGCCTACTGCCAACTTCAATGGAGAGTGCCATATGACGGCTCCAGCGGCTCCTGCCACGGGTACGGCCAATGCCGGCAAATCAACACCGGAATTTAAGAAGGAATTCAAGCATGCAGAAACCGCCATCGCGTAGCGAGGCGGTTCACCGAGGCAAATGAAAAGACATCATGCAAGGAGGTAAATCGCCCCTGCCTGATAAGGAAGGGGGTGGACCGGGTTCCGGCGACGACGGCTCCGATGGCCGCCGGCGGGAGCTTTTGCGTTATGCGGGGCTATCCGGGGAGGTGGTCGTTTCCGTGGGCGTAGCCGTGTTCGTAGGCATGAAGGCGGATAAAGCGTTGAAGCTTTCTTTTCCAATCCTTTCCTGGGCGTTACCTTTGCTGGTAATCGTAGTCCTGCTCATCACGCTGATAAAAGCGGGCTCGGGTAAGAAAAATGGAAAATAAGGCATCCGGCAGGCCCTTCCTGCCTATACTACTGGTTTTTATTCTCACCAGCTTGCTGATCCTTGCCGGGCATGGGTTCCTGGCGGAAAGGAAGACGGATCCCAGCGTTCTGCTTGTAGGGAATGGGTTGCTGTTCCTGGTGACGGCCGTGTCTTTTTATTTGTACTCCAAAGGGTTGCATAACAACAACATACAGGCTTTTTTAAGGGTGATGTATGGGAGCCTGCTGGTAAAATTCTTCGTCTGCCTGGTGGCGGTGCTGATCTATGGGGCGGTGGCCCGGCAGGCCGTCAACCGGAATGGCATCCTCGGCTGTTTTGTCTTGTATATGCTGTATACTTTCCTGGAGGTCAGGATACTCCTGTATCTAAGTAAGAAGAAGCCTGTGCCCAATGCCTAAGAAAGAAGCTCCTATCGACTATTTGCGGCAGTGGATACCCGAAAATGCGGCCCAGCTGAGTCTGGATTACCTGAACCATTACAATGTCCATTTGACGATCACCCGGGAGCGGAAGAGCATCCTGGGGGATTACCGGCATGCGACCAGGTCGAGTAATCACCGGATCAGCGTGAATGGCAATCTGAACCCCTTCTCGTTCCTGATCACCCTGATCCATGAATTGGCGCACCTGGTAACGTTCATGGAGTTTGGCAACAGTGTTCAATCCCATGGGAAGGAGTGGAAGGGAATCTATAGGAAGATGCTGGAGGAGTTCCTCAAGCTAGATGTTTTTCCTGGCGATGTACGTACCGCGCTAAAAAAGAGCCTGCATAATCTTCCGGCCAGCAGCTGTGCCGACGAAGACCTGATGCGGGTACTGAAGCGATATGATAAAAATGGCGGGGAGCTTTTGTTGGTAGAGCAGATCCCAGAAGGCGGATGCTTCAGCCTGGAGGACAAACGGGTCTTCCGGAAAGGAAAAAAATTAAGAAAAAGGTATCAATGTGTGGAAGTAGCCACGGGAAAATTGTATCTTTTCAGTCCGATCTATGAAGTTAGACCGGCGTCTTGAGCATTCAAACATCCCCCTTCATCCCACCCCGAGTCTTTTCAATATTCGTACAATATTCGTTTGAGCTTTTGTTGGTCGCCCGTTTTTGATCCATTCCTTTGTAATGCGGCATTATTAACCACCGGGGCACGGTCGGCCCGTCCGTGCTCCGGAACAGGTGTAGATGCCTGCTATTAGCTCAGCAGGGCGATGACACTATAGAGAATGGCTATGGTGATGATGAGGATGCCGATGAACGGCTTATCAGCGTGCTTCATATGATTGTTTAAACGGTACCCGGATAACGGCAGCAAGAAGGCAATTAGTATGTCGGGTGGTCGACAGTTATGCACTTTTTGGGGCAGAGTGGGGCGGTAGGGGGTGGAGCTAGTCGCTGAGAGAATGGGATAGGCTGCCGGTGTTGCTTAGGAGGGGAAAGCTTTTAGCCGTACAGCAATAAACGGAGGCCTGGTCCGGGCTTTTGGACAGGCGTTTGAACCCTGATCTTTCCAGCAAGCTGATCTTGGGATCGCCGGGAACGCTATAGGCCAGGGTTGTAAGAACGCGGTCGACGGATGGGAGCTCGAGCAGACAGCCGATGCAGCATTTAAGGGCTGCGAGGTTCATGGATTCCAGCAGGGAATTATAAAAACAGAAGATGCCGACGGTTCCCGCCCGGGAGAGCTCCGGCGGCAGGCCCATCATCACGGGCGGATGTACTTCCAACAAAAAAAGAAGGTGGTCGTGGTGGTAAACCATAAAGGCGCCGTAGGCGTCTTCGCCACCTGGTTCCATGCTATCATAAATCTCCCATAGCCCTTCGTCGGGATAGGATTGAAGCATGTCATCTCCATAGAACTCTTTGCGAAAGAGCTCGCGGATGATAAGGCGGTCCGTTGCTTTGCAAACAGGACGCACTGTAAAGGTCCCACTTAAGGGGTTGGAAGCTAAAGTAAACATTGGCAGTCGGTTGGGTTGACAGCAGCCATTTATATCGGGAATGGCTAAACGTACTACCGATCGGGCCTAACACTGAATAGAAGTCTTAACCAGGAATACGAGAGATCTAAAACAGAGATCCAAGAAGTCTTAACCAGAATACCTTAAGGAGTCTTAACCAGGAGAAGTTTCAAATGAGCCTGACGAAGATCAGATAAAAAGTGAGATAACGAAAAAAATCCGCCGATTTTCGGCGGACTTTTTAAATAAATACTAAAAAAATGTAAGAGTTAACCTGTAAAGAAGACGTTTTGGGAGTAAAAAAAGGGCAGTTGGGTAGCCAGGAAAACAGGGTGGATCACAGATCGGAATACTCCGTTGGATGCAGGAAGGTGATGTCGACGTGGGAGACGTTGTGCTGGTATTGCGGTGAGGCTACCAGCTGTTTCCAGAAGGCATCGGCGTTGAAA
This sequence comes from Puia dinghuensis, assembly GCA_026224995.1. Classification (GTDB taxonomy): domain Bacteria; phylum Bacteroidota; class Bacteroidia; order Chitinophagales; family Chitinophagaceae; genus Puia; species Puia dinghuensis_A. Next base: position 1,870 of record JAMFRX010000755.1, on the reverse strand, counting down.
TCCTTCCAATGCTGCTCGCGGGAGGCGGTGTCGTCGAAGCTCGTCATGTACATGAGGTTTGGCATATGGCTGCCGGTGATGACGCTTGCGTAGAAGACGGCGTTGAAGCCCAGTCGTTGGAACAGGGGGATCTCGCCGCCCTGGTTGAACATCTGCACTTTGTTGGCGAAATATTTTTCGGTCGGTCCTTCGTAGCTGCGCAGCTCATAGATCCTTTGGGCTTTGGGTCCTTTGAGGGCGATGGGGATGGCATGTTGGGGCATATCCGGGAAGGCCTGCAGGAGGATCGATTCCATGCGGATATAGGGGGTGTTGTCGTAGGTGGCGTCCAGGTAGTCTTTGCCTACGGAGCCGTATTGGGCGTCTTTTTCCAGCGCCGACGGAAGGCCAAGATATTGTTCCAGGCTTTTGAATGGGATGAGCACATAGATCCGGCGGATGGCGGCAGTATCGTTCCCTACCGGCTTGAATACGCCCACTTCCGCGATGCCCATGCGATGGAGGGCGGGGACGAGGGCGGTCTGCAGATAGGTATCCACGCGGGTTTCCTGTTCAGCTGTTTTGAGCTGGTAGATGCGGATGGAATAGAACTCCTGTTTGGGGGCGGCGGCGAGGGAGAGCAGCGGCAAGAATGCCAGCAACACTATGGGGCTAAGTAACTTTTTCATTAGTGAAAAATTGAATGTGAAGGGTGTAAACCAATTTCGGTCCTTAAATGTAAAGTAGTACGAGGGTTTTAACAAAAACTTGGAGGAGCGGGAGGGGTTAATACCGCTAATTAATCTAATTTGCCGCACTCCTGACTGAATTATGCGATATATAACTTATCCAGTACTACTGATTTGTCTGTCCTCGCTGAACGGCTTGGGCCAGCAGTTCCTTACGGGGAAGATCTATAAGAAGAACAGCACGGAATTCCTGATCTCCGTGAGCATCCACAATATTACGGAGCAGCGTTACGACCTTTCCGAGGAGGATGGGTCGTACAAGATCCAGGCGATGCCGGGAGATCATATCTCTTTTTCTTCTGTTGGCTATAGGGCGGACACCATCACTGTGACGGCTTCGCTGCTGACGGCGGCCTGTCCTATCTACCTCGATATCCGGCCGCAGGAGCTGCAGGCGGTACGGGTAGGGGAGTTCAGCAATTATCAATTGGATTCCATGGACAGGCGGAAGGAATATGCCTGGGTCTACGATCATGAGAATACGCCGCATGTTGCCAGGGACCGGCAGGGGGCCGATGGGGTCGGCGTCACCATGAATATCTTCCGCAACACCTCTACCGCGGCCAAGCAGCGGGTCCACCTGACGAAGCGGCTGCAAAAGGAGGAAGAGGACTATTACGTCGATTTTCGTTACAATAAAGACTACGTGGCCAAGATCACACATCTGAAAGGGGATTCGCTCAAGCAATTCATGTTGCGATACCGGCCTTCTTACGACTATTGCCGGAAGGCGGCCACTGTGGACATCCTGGTATACATCAGCGACAGCTATAAGCAATACATGAAGACGGAGGATTGATGTATATTTGGTCGCATGAAAATGCTCAGAAGCCGGAATTGGTTTGGGAAGACCGACAAGATGGGATTCATCTACCGTAGCTGGATGAAGAACCAGGGATTTCCCGAAGATATGTTCGATGGCCGGCCGGTGATCGGTATCTGCAATACCTGGTCGGAACTTACACCCTGCAATGCACATTTACGGGATCTCGCCGAAGCCGTCAAGCGCGGCGTTTATGAGGCGGGAGGTTTCCCGTTGGAATTTCCTATCATGTCGCTTGGCGAGACGCTGCTGAAGCCGACTGCGATGTTGTTTCGCAATCTGGCCAGCATGGATGCGGAGGAGTCGATCCGCGGCAATC
>JAMFRX010000754.1 GCA_026224995.1 Puia dinghuensis | reverse complement strand
GGGCGATGTCCTGAACTTCCCGGATGGCACCGGAGGTGTACCCGTCGGCTGCTGCGGTTTCAACAACCCTTCGTGGAATTTGGCAAACGCCTTTAAAACCGACGCCAACGGCCTGCCGATACTGGACGGCACATTCAACAATTCACCGGTAGTCAGCGATACGACTAACCCCTATACCGGAAATCTTGATCCTCGCATCGATTGGACCATGTCCCGCCCCGGTATCCCCTATCTGGACTGGGGAACGGCTACGGCCGGCTGGACCAGGGATCCCAACAGCAACGGCATCTTCACACCAAAGAAAAATGTTTATGCCAAATCACAGCAAGGGACCTATTCCTCCACGGAAACGGTTTTCTGGGGCGCAACGCAGATCGACGCCCTCAATACCAACCTCATGCGGTATGCCGACGTTTTGCTGATGGACGCCGAATGCCAGGTAGAGGCCAGTAACCTCGACCAGGCCGAAACCTACGTCAATATGGTCCGTAACAGGGCCGCCGACCCTGCCGGCTGGGTATACAAGAATTCGACCTATAGCGCTTCCACGGCCAGCTACTCTACCTCCGGCAGCGCAGTCACTGCAGATAAATATGTAGTAAAGCCTTACCCGACTGGCGCATTTTCCACCAATGGGCAGGACTATGCCCGCAATGCCGTTCATATGGAAAGAAGACTCGAGCTCGCAATGGAAGGGCACCGCTTTTTCGACCTGCAGCGCTGGGACAACAACACCGGGTCAATGGCCAATACGCTAAATACATACGTGACAACTGAAAAGACCCGACACTCTTTCTATTATGTCGTCACCACTGCCTTTTTTACCAAAGGCGTAAATGAATATTTCGCTATCCCACAGCAGCAGATCGACCTGGAAAACGCCACGGGAGTCGTTTATCTGAAACAGAATCCGGGGTATCAATAATAGTTCGTTCATGGTTACCTGGAGGATGGACCTAAGTCCATCCTCCTTATTTTTGCCAGATGATAGTTGCCATATGAATAGTTCATCCCACGGCTTATGGAGCATGATCGCCGCCGGCCTTCTGCTGCTTGCAGCCTGTAAAGAGAAGCCGACACTCTTTAGGCTTATCCCGGCTTCGCATTCGGGTATCGACTTCAACAATCGCATCGTGGAGAATGACTCTGTCAATCCCCTCAACATGACCAACCTATACAATGGCGGCGGGGTAGGCATCGGCGATTTCAACCGCGATGGCCGCCCGGATATCTATTTCACCGGCAACCTTGTCTCCAACAAGCTCTATCTCAACGACGGCGACTTCCGCTTTAGGGATGTCACCTCAACCGCCGGCGTAGGTGGCGGCGGAGAATGGTGCCGGGGCGTCGCCGTCATCGACATCAACAACGACGGCTGGCCGGATATCTATGTCTGCAGCACCATCAGCAACGACCCCGCCAGGCGCCGCAACCTGCTCTACATCAACCAGGGAGCAGATAAGGACGGCATCCCCCATTTCAAGGAAATGGCCCGGGAATACGGCCTCGATGACACTACCCATTCTACGATGGCAGCCTTCTTCGACTATGACAATGATGGCGACCTCGACCTGTTCATCGCCGTCAACACCATCCCCAAAAGCGTCAACCCCGGACAGTTCCGGCCAATAGTAAAAGACGGCTCTTTTCCCAGCACCTGCCGCCTTTATCGCAACGACTGGAATGCAACACTGGGCCATCCCGTCTTCACCGACGTTTCGCGTCAGGCAGGTATCCTTATAGAAGGCTATAGCCATGGAGTCACCATCGCCGATATCAACCGCGACGGTTGGGAAGACATCTATGTGACCAATGACTTCATCTCCAACAACGTTCTATACATCAACAACCATGACGGAACGTTTACTGACAGGTCAGCAGAATATTTCAAGCATACCGCCGCCAACGCCATGGGCCAGGATATCATCGATATCAACAACGATGGGCTGGCGGATATCGTCGAGCTGGACATGGACCCACAGGACAACTATCGCAAGAAGATGATGCTGGGCGCCAACAACTACCACATCTACCAGAACAGCGACGCTTATGGCTATCAATATCAATATGTCCGCAACGTGCTCCAGCTCAACCGTGGCCCTCGCGTCGGCCCGGGTGACACCATCGGCGCACCGGTGTTTTCCGACATCGGCTTCTTTGCGGGCATGGCGGAGACGGACTGGTCCTGGACACCGGTGGTCGCCGACTTCGACAACGACGGCTATCGTGACCTCATCATAACAAACGGCTATCCCAAGGACGTCACGGACAATGATTTCACCACCTACCTAAACCGTACCACCGGGCTGGCTTCCAAGCAAGATATACTCGACCGCATACCCCAGGTCAAGCTGCATAAATATGCCTACCGCAATCTCGACGGACTGCGCTTCGCCGATGTCTCCGCCGACTGGGGGCTGATGACAACGGCTTTCTCCAATGGCACGGCTTATGTCGACCTGGACGGCGACGGCGACCTCGATATCGTGCTGAACAACATAAACGACAAGGCCATGATCTTCCGCAACCTGTCGAGGGAAAAGGGCGCCGATGCCGGTCACTATCTGCAGGTACATCTTACCGGCGACAGCCTCAACCGCGGCGGAATGGGCGCTCGTATCGAGCTCCACTATGACCATGGCCGCCAGCAGGTGATGGAATACACCCCCTATCGCGGCTATCTCTCGACAATGCAGGATGTCTGCCACTTCGGGCTGGGGGATATCCGGTCCATAGACACCGTGCTGATTCACTGGCCTCATGGCCAGGAACAGCTGCTGAAGAATGTGCAGGTGGATCAGCGACTGGAGGTGGATATCCGGCATGCAGCCCACACCCCGGACCCCGGCCACGTCTCCCTCGACACCACCTCCCTATTCCGGGACGTCACGTCCTCGGTTGGTATCCATTACACTCACGAAGAATCCGATTTTATCGACTTCAACATCCAAAAGCTGCTGCCGCATAAGCTGTCGCAATATGGTCCCGCCCTGGCCGTAGGCGATGTCGATGGCAATGGCCTGGAAGATATCGTATGTGGCGGTTCCGCCTTTCACGGCGCCCAGCTTTTCCTGCAGCAGCGGGACGGCCGCTTTTTGCAAAGACCCTTGTTGACGGAAAAGACAGAGAAAACCAAGCGCGGCGACGACATGGGCATTCTACTCTTTGACGCCGATGGCGACGGCGATCTCGACCTGTATATTGCGGGTGGTGGCTACGAAAGCGCGCCCAACAGCCCTGCATATGCAGATAGGCTCTATGTCAACGATGGAAAGGGGAATTTCACCTGGGATTCGACCGCCCTGCCTGCAAACTTCACGAGCAAAGGCTGCGTCCGCGCCGCTGATTTCGACCACGACGGCGATCTCGACCTCTTCGTCTCCGGCCGGGTAGATCCCTGGCATTATCCTCAACCGGTATCCAGCTTCATCTATCGCAACGACAGTAAGAAAGGACATATACATTTTACCGACGTGACAGCACAGTCAGCACCCGCATTGGTGAAGATAGGCATGGTATGCGATGCCCTTTGGACCGACTATGATAACGATGGCTGGCCAGACCTCCTGCTGGCAGGGGAATGGATGGCGCCGACTTTTCTGCACAATGATCATGGTCAATTCAAAGATGCAACGCCAGGCACGGGGCTCGCCGCGCATACCGGCTGGTGGAATAGCATTGCCGCCGGCGATTTCGACAACGACGGCGACATCGACTACATCGTCGGCAACCTCGGACAGAACTCCTTCTTCAAGGCGAGCCCCGACTTCCCGGTGCGCGCCTATGGCAAAGACTTCGATCACAACGGCGTCCATGATCTCATTACCTCCCTATACCTTCCCGACAGCAATGGCTAAAGAAAGGAATTCCCTACCGACACCCGCGACGACCTGCTGCGTCAGGTAAACGCCATGCGTACCCGGTTTCCCACCTACCGTTCCTATGCCCTGGCTACCATGGACGAGGTCCTCACCCCGGAACAGCGCAAGGACGCCCTGATCCTGCAAGCCACCGACTTCAGCACCACCCTGCTTCGGAACGACGGTAACGGACATTTTACCGCAATACCTCTCCCGGCAGAGGCCCAGTGGTCGGCAGTCAACGGCATGGTCGTAGCCGACTTCGATGGCGACGGGCGCCTCGACCTGGCCCTCAACGGAAATGACTATGGCACGCAAGTTTCTATAGGCCGTTACGACGCCTTCAACGGTCTCTACCTCTCCGGCGACGGGCATTGCAAATTCTCCCCCCGCTCCATCCTGCAAAGCGGACTCTATATCCCTGGCGACGGAAAAGCCCTCGTGCGCCTGCAGGGACCCGACGGCAGCTCCCTGCTGGCCGCCAGCCAAAACCGAGGTGCGCTAAAGCTCTTTTCCATCCGCAAGCCCCAGCCGGCGCTGATGCTGCAACCTTCCGACGTCAGCGTCCGCATCCATCTCCGCAATGGCCAGGTGCGGCGGGAAGAAGCATACTACGGGGCTTCCTTCCTATCCCAGTCCGGTCGCTTTATCGACTGGGGGGATGAGGTTAGCTATGTGGAGATTACGGATAATGATGGACGGACAAGGATCGTCCGACCAAAGCAGCTATCTTTAAAGGAGGCCAATTAAAATGCCTCCATATGCTCAAAAGCTATCTTACCAGCGCCTGGCGTAACATCCGGAAAAACAAAGTATTTTCCTTTATCAACGTCATCGGACTGGCCCTCGGCGTGGCCGCCTGCCTGCTGATCCTCCAGTATGTCAACTTCGAGCTGAGCTACGACCAGTTTAACAAGAATGTGGCGGATATCTACCGCGTCTATAATGACCGGTATCAGAACGGTAAGCTTATCCAGCACGGCACGATCACCTATTCGGGTATCGGCAAAGCCCTGCAGAATGATTATCCCGAAGTCATCGATCATGCCCGGGTAGAGCCTTACGGCAACCAGATCATCACCTATGATAACAAGAAATTCGGCGATCAGCAGGTGCTCGCGGTAGACAACTCTTTTCTTACCATGTTCTCCTACGACCTGATCGCCGGTGAGCGGCAGACGCCTCTCGGGCAGCCCTATACCGTGATCCTCACTGAATCTGCGGCCGGCAGGTATTTTGGTGTGAAAGGGACTGCGGTCACCTCCGCGGTGGGCAAGGCGATCGTGCTGGGTAACGACACCAAGCCTTACAAGGTCACCGCCATTTGCAAAGATATTCCGGAGAGCTCCCATCTGCAGTTCGATATGCTGATCTCCTATGTGACCATGCTTGCAGGCAATTACCCCTATAAAGAGGCAGATTATAATTTTACGGAGTCGAACTTCTGGCATTATATCCGGCTCAGTCCTGGCGCCGATCCGAAAGCCCTGGAGGCGAAGCTCGGGGCTTTCAGCGAGAAATATTTCCAGGGTAACAAGGTCTCTGGCAGCGTGGAGAAATTCTATCTGCAGCCGCTGGCGCGGGCCCATCTCTATTCCGATTTCGAGTACGAGATCGGTGAGACAGGCAGCGCGACGACAGTATGGGGCCTGCTCATCATCGCCTTGTTCATTATCGTCATCGCCTGGGTGAATTATATCAACCTGTCCACGGCACGCTCTGCGGAAAGGGCCAGGGAGGTGGGTGTCCGTAAGGTCATCGGCGCCGAAAAAGGCCAGCTCATCAGGCAGTTCCTGACGGAATCTTTTCTCATCAACATCTTCGCCATAGTCCTGGCCTTTGGCCTGATGTTCATCCTCCAGCCGGCTTTCAATGCCCTGATAGGCCACCGGCTGTCATTCTCTTACCTGTTACAAAAGAGCATGGGCGGCTACAGCCTCACGTTCGGCCTGCTGGCCCTCGTCCTGGCAGGGATCTTCATTTCCGCCTTTTACCCGGCCTTTGTTCTATCCTCCTTCCGACCCATACTGGTATTGAAGGGCAGGTTCAGCACATCGAAGAGCGGCATCATGCTGCGGAAAGCGCTCGTCGTCGGTCAGTTTGCCATCACAATAGCGCTGATCATTGGCTCCCTGGTAGTATACAGGCAGATCCGGTATATGAACCGGCAAGAGCTGGGGATGAATATCGACCGCATGCTGGTGGTAAGGCCTCCCGAGCTAAGCAAATTTGACTCGACCTTCATCGAACGGGAGAATACCTTTACCCGCCAGCTCAGCCAGGTGCCCGGTGTCCTGGGAGCTGCGTCTTCCTGGAGCCCACTGGCCGGAGAAACAGGCCGGGCCTTCGATATCCGCCGGGCCGATCAGGACAACGCGACCCATTTCACCATGCGTCAGAACTCCATCAGCATCGGTTTTCTCGACCTGTATAAGATCAAACTGCTGGCTGGCCGGGACTATACCTATACCGATTTCAATCCCGACTTCGGCAAGCTGCACAACATACTCTTGAATGAGGAAGCTATCCGGCTGCTTGGCTTTTCTTCACCACAAGCGGCCATCGGCAAGTCGATCATCCGGGGCGGAAGAAAATGGGAGGTCGTAGGCGTCATCGACAACTATCATCAGAAATCCCTTCGCTATCCCCTGGAGCCCATGCTGCTGCTGCCTTCTTATAGCCCCAACAGCCCCATCTCCGTCAAGGTGAATTCGGGGGACCTCCTTTCCACCATTGCGGGTATCAAGAAGACCTTCAACGACTTCTTCCCGGGCAACTATTTCAATTATTATTTCCTCGATGCGCGATACAATGAGCAATACGCCAACGACCGGCTGTTCGGTACGGCTTTCAGCATCTTCGCCGGATTCGCCATATTTATTGCCTGCCTCGGCCTCCTCGGCCTCTCCCTGTTTGCCACGATGCAGCGAACCAAAGAGATCGGTGTCCGTAAGGTTCTTGGCGCCTCGGTAGGGAATATCGTGTTCCTCCTTTCCGGCGATTTCATCCGCCTGGTGATCGTAGCCATCGTCATCGCCTCACCCCTGGCCTGGTTTATCATGCACCGCTGGCTGCAGGACTTCGCCTATCGGACCGACATCGCCTGGTGGCTCTTCGCCGTCGCCGGCCTGCTGGCCGTCGCCATAGCCCTGGCTACCATCAGCTTTCAAGCCATCCGCGCCGCGCTCACCAACCCGGTGAAAAGCCTGCGGACGGAGTAGCAATGACAAAACCCCGCCAGGAATAGCGGGGTTTATGCTGTTAATGAGATTGTTCAAAAAGTTAATTCAGAACCCAATACTAAACGGCAAATTTATGCCAGGAGTTGGCTTAAGGGTTACGAGTTCGGGAACACGAATTACGAATTTGGTAAAAATCCTTTTTTCTCTAAATGTCAGCAGGAACCGTCTTCTGGCATCTTCGGATTGAATTAAACGCTTTACAAAATCTCTTGATGTTCTGACGATTTTTGCCAAACGACAAAGCCGCCTGGCTTTTTGACCCGTCTACGTTGCAAATACTATTTATCAAAATTTGGTGTTCTGCTATTACAATGGATATCATTTCATCTCCCCAGGTCCTAAGATCTGAAAAGGGGTTAAAAGCTTCCAAAAATCCTTTGCTATCGACATGCAAATTCCATTTCAACTGTCGAATCGTTTCTTTTGCTGTTTCATAGTTTTTTTCTTTTGACAGAGTTGTATTTACTTTCGTAAATTTTAAGCCAAGATATTGATTGAAAAAAATTGCAAGACCCATCGCAGGCAGTGCTAATAGGATCATTCTTGGACTAATGATATCCAAAGTTTTTGCTTGAATTTGTAAAATTATGAAACTGACCAATGAAAAGCACATTGGCAAACCCATATAGACTAACACCTCGTAATGTTTAAATAGCCTTTTCTTATTCAAACTTAATCTATGCGT
>JAMFRX010000753.1 GCA_026224995.1 Puia dinghuensis | reverse complement strand
TAGGCCCGAGCTTTTCCACGGGTAATACCCTGGGCAACGGGGTATACAATTTTGCCACAGGCTCGGAGGATGTGTCCATCGGCTGCAGCGGCTTTGGCCAAAATGACAACTACAATATCGTAGATACGACCAGCCTTGTTCCTCTGGTCGGAGCCTGGTATAGCGCCGTCTCTATTTATCACCGGGGATCTCTTCAGGTCTACATCAACGGGAAACTGGTCGCATCCAAAACCGGTCTTGGCACCTTGTCCAACTGGTGTTCGTCCTCGCAGATTGTCATCGGCGGCTTTTGGAGCGGAGAGTTCCTGGGCATGAATGGCAAATTGGATAATATCCGGCTTTATAACCGGGTTCTCTCACCTCATGAGATCGCCCTGCTATCCACGAGCTATCAAGTGACTTCCAATAGTCAGAAGCCGGTCCTTCAGACCGGCCGGTAACAAAACTCCGAGCCCCCGCTAGGGGGCTCGGAGCTTATATAATTGGCCCCATTGTTGGAGGGTTAGGGCATGGGTCGTTTAATCATCATTAGCAATCGGTTACCGTTCTCTTTGGATAAGGACGGGGATAAGGTTAGCCTACGTCAAAGCTCTGGTGGATTGGTTAGTGCGATAAAAAGCTATTTCGAGAATACGGCCGCTCAAAAGGGCGAGGTGACGGAAAAGATGTGGATGGGTGTTGCCGATTTTCCCCAGGAGGATTGGGACCAGGCCGCGGCCTTGCATGGCGAAGGGCAGGATTTCTCCATTCTACCGGTTTTTGTGAATAAGGAGCTCTATGACAATTACTACAATGGGTTCTCCAATTCGGTGCTCTGGCCACTCTTTCATTATTTTAGCTCGCTGGCAACCTATGAGAGCCAGTATTTCGAGGCCTATGTACAGGTCAACCAGCTTTTTGCCGAAACGATCGCCCCCATCCTGCAGCCTGGCGATCAGGTCTGGATCCACGACTACCAGCTGATGATCCTGCCGCAGCTGCTGCGCACAAAAAAGCCAGAAGCTACCATCGGTTTCTTCCTGCATATCCCCTTTCCCAGCTACGAGATCTTCCGGCTTCTGCCTACGGAATGGAAGAAGACCCTCCTCCATGGCATCATGGGCGCCGACCTCATAGGGTTTCATACCTACGATTACGTGCAGCATTTTCTGCACTCGGTGAAGATGCTCCTGGGCGTGGACAACCACTTCCATAATCTGCAATACCTGGACAGGCTGGTCCGCATCGATCTGTTCCCTATCGGCATTGATTACAATAAGTTCCATTCCGCCGCCACCGATCCCGAGGTGGAAGAGAACCGCAGTAAGATCCGCGCCAACCTGGAAGATAAGCGGATCATCTTTTCCGTAGACCGACTGGATTACACAAAAGGGCTGATGCAGCGGCTCAACGGCTTCGAATACTTTCTGGAGCGTTATCCCGAATGGCGGGAGAAGATGGTCTTCATCCTGAACATTGTGCCTTCCAGGGATACGATACCGGCCTATAATGACAGGAAGAAGCAGATCGAAGAAAAGATCGGCATGATCAACGGCCGTTTCTCCAGCATCAGCTGGCAGCCCGTCCTGTACCGGTATGCCCATCTTTCCTTCAAGGAGCTAATTGCCTTGTACCAGGCGGCCGACGTGGCGTTGATCACCCCTCTGCGCGACGGGATGAACCTCGTCGCCAAGGAGTATGTGGCCAGCAGCCTGGGCCGCGGGGTGCTGATCCTCAGCGAGCTGGCCGGGGCCGCCAGCGAGCTCAGCGAAGCTATTTTAGTAAACCCGACCGATACCTCCGATGTTGCCTCGTCCATTACCCGGGCGCTGGCCATGCCCATCTACGAGCAGCGGAACCGCATTGCGCTGATGCAGCGCCGCCTCCAGGAATACGATGTCTTCAAGTGGGTGAACGATTTTATGGACCAGCTGGCGCAGGTCAAGCAGGAGCAGCAGAAGCAGAAGGTCAAGCTGCTGGACGACAAGGCCATCGCCGGCATCCGGCGGCATTATCAGCGGTCGAAGAACCGTTGCCTGCTGCTGGACTACGATGGTACCCTTGTCCCTTTCTCCCGCATCCCCAGCGAGGCGGCGCCAGACAATGCCGTAAAGGACCTCCTGCAGCGGCTTTCCGCCGACACCCGCAATCATGTGGTCGTCATAAGCGGACGGGACGTCTCTTCCCTGGATCGCTGGCTCGGGAACCTGCCGATCACGCTGGTGGCCGAGCATGGGGCCAGCTTTAAAATGCGCAATACGGCCTGGCAGCAGATGGTTTCTGTTTCGGACCTATGGAAGGATGAGATCCGCCGGATGATGCAGCTTTTCGTCCTGCGCTGCGCCGGCTCCTTTATCGAAGAGAAATCCAATACGATCGCCTGGCACTATCGCAATACGCAGGGTGGACTCGGCTTCTCCCGGTCGCGGGAATTGATGAACACCCTAAGCCAGCTCATTCAAAACACTACCTTACAGGTCATCGACGGCAACAAGGTCATCGAAGTGCGCATCGCCGGTTTCGACAAGGGCGCCACCTCGCTGAAGATCGTGAACGAGATGGATCCCGACTTCGTCCTGTGCATGGGTGACGACACGACCGATGAGGACATGTTCAAGGCCCTCGACGGAGAGGCTTATACGATCAAGGTCAACAGCGGCGCTTCGGCGGCCCAGTATACGATCCTG
>JAMFRX010000752.1 GCA_026224995.1 Puia dinghuensis | reverse complement strand
ACCTGAAAGTTGATTAGCTGCGGCGCCGGCTCCGTTGCCTCCTGCAACGACTACTCCGCTGCTTGCACCAGGGGCCCACCTCGTGATGCGGCTATTGAGCACGTCGGCAACATAAACATTCTCATTGGCATCTACACAGATTTGCTGCGGAGCATTGAATTGTGACAAATCCCCTCCTGGATAGCCAGTACCCGCCACCGTTACCCCCGACGTGGCATATATAGCCGTACCCAGTGCGGTGGCAGCAGCCGCATTATTATTGATCCAAACGATTTTTGAAAGGGCGCTTGCGGAAGAAACGGTAAGGGTCGAGCCCAGGCAGGCTCCGGATGTAGTAAGATTTGCAGAAAGCGAACATTGAGGATAACCTCGGTAACAGGTAAGGAAGCCAATTGCGAACAGTATTTTTTTCATTTCCTACGGGATAAAATCGGGGTATTGCTAAAATACGCACAAAATTCATACGTATGGAAATATTATTGACCGTTCCAAGCTTTGCCTCCTACGCCGACTCCCGCTTCTCACCTCTTTTATTGCTTCGAGATCCGATAAATATCCCCATCATCCGTGATCGCATACAGCATATTATTCGAATACGTTACATCGCGGATGCGCTGGTTTTTGTCCGTTAGCAGTCTTTCTTCACCCACCACCTTATTGTTTCGGATGATCAGCCGGTCCAGGTGCTGCCCGCTGAGACAGGCGACGAACAAGTTGTTCTTCCATTCCGGGATGGCATTTCCGGCGTAAAAGCAGATGCCGCTTGGCGAAACAACGGGGTCCCAGTAATAGACCGGCTGCTCCATGCCTGCTTTTTGCTGGATGCCGTCGCCTACCTTGTCGTTGGAATACTCCAGGCCATAGGTGATGACCGGCCAGCCATAATTCTTACCCGGGCGGATAAGGTTGATCTCATCCCCGCCATGCGGTCCGAATTCGGATTCCCATAATTCGCCCGTCGCCGGATCGATATCCAGCCCTTCCGGATTGCGATGGCCATAAGAGATGATCTCCGGTTTCGCATTCGGCTGATGGGCAAATGGATTGCCTGCCACGGGCTGGCCTGTCGTCGTTATCCGGATGATCTTTCCCAGGTCGGAGCTCAATTGCTGCGCCTGGATGCGGACCTCGGGGGCAAATTTCTCACCGAGGCTGACGAACAGATCGCCATTTTTGTCGAACACCAGCCGGGAGCCAAACTGCAGGTTGCCTTTTGTCGCGGGTGTCTGCCGGAAGATCACGGTCGCATTGTCGATCCTGCCGCTGGCTTCCGCCAGTTTCCCTTTGGCGACGGCCGTTGCGCTGCCTCCTGCCACCTTCTCCGAATAGCACCAGTAGACGAGCTTGTTGCTGGTGAAGCCTGGATCGAAGGCGACATCCAGTAAGCCGCCCTGTCCCTCGTATACGACCTCGGGCAAATTAGTGATCTTCCTGACCAGGCCGCCGTTCTTGTCATGGATCTCCATCGTACCGGATTTCAGCGTGACCATCAGCCGGCCATCCGGCATGGCCACGATGGCAAAGGGATTGCCCAGCTTGTTGGCGATCTTCTCCACTTTGTAGGGCGTGGTTGTCTTAGCGCCGGCAATCCTCGTCTGTCCTGTGAATGCCGGTTTATAGTTGGCAAACCCGGGTTTTGTCTCCACAGGCGGCAAGCCAGTCTGAAAAAATACCAGCGCCAATCCGAGGAAAGCAGCTTTAATTTGCATAAAATAATTTGTATGAAAGTAAGCTTAATACGGCAATTACTGATAAACAGCACCCGCCTGACGCTGACCCTATTGCCCGGCTTCGCCACCGTCGTTTCCGCCTCCGGACAGGACACCTATAGCTATAAGCCAAAATCGCAGGCCTTATACGACTCCATCGCCCATATGGATAGCGTTTACTTCAACGCGTACAACACCTGCGATTTGGAAACGCAAGCGGCCATCTATGCCGATACCATCGAATTTTACCACGATGGCAGTGGACTGCAAACGTCCAGGCAAGCCTTGCTCGACGCCCTGAAGGCCAACATCTGCGGCAAGGTGTCGCGGGTGCTTGTGAAAGGGAGTCTGGAAGTCTATCCGATCCCGAACTTTGGCGCTGTCGAGATCGGGCTTCACCGGTTTATCAATCATCAGGAGCACGACGCTGTGTCCAAGCCCGACAGGTTTATTGCCGTCTGGCGGCACAAAGACGGTAAATGGCAAATGACCCGCGTGATCAGCCTGCATATGGGTGGGTAAGCCATAAAACTGAACATAGGGCGTGCGGAACCGGACAGTTATTAAAATCGAATAAATCGCAACTATTTGATTATTAAGATGTAAAAAAATAGGCACTTTTCTGGCTACTGCTCTACTGTAATCTTAAACTAAGAGCATGTTCAAAAACTATCTCCTCCTCGCCCTCCGCCAACTTCGCAAGAACCGCGGCTACACCTTGATCAATGTTGTCGGCCTCGCTATAGGCATGGCCGTTGCCCTCGTTATCGGCATCTGGATCACCGGAGAATTCGCTGTCGACAAATCCTATCCCGACCGCTCCCGCATCGTGGAGATCATGCAGGACCAACGCCCGAATGGCACCCCACCGGGTTCGCCCATCACCTATAGAGGAACAACCCTCTCCTCCGCCCTCGAGCCCTTTCTGCAAAATGGCTATAAAGACATCTTCGCTGAAACGGCGATGTTCGAATGGCCCGGCGATGGCCTGCTGGTCAACGGTGACAAAAGCATTTCCCGCCAGGGATCCTGGGCCGAACATACTTTCCCCACCCTCTTCGGCTATCACTTTCTTAGTGGGAACGCGGAGTCGCTGCGTGACCCTTCCACGGCGCTGATCTCCCGGTCCACCGCCATCGCCCTCTATGGAACCGAAAAGGCACTGGGCAAAACCTTTAAATACAACAACCAGCTACTGTTCACCGTCGGAGGTGTCTATGCCGATCTGCCCCAGACCTCCTCCTTTCATGACATCGACTTTTTCACGCCGATGACGAACAAATTGATGGATGATCTCACCCACAACACGGATTTCAATAACCATAACTGCCGCATCTTCGCCCGTCTCGCCGGCAAAACCACTGCCGAAGGGGCCACAGCCCGGATAAAGGATCTCTGTACCCCCTTTGTCAAACACAGCATCGAGACCTATACCGTGCTTCCTTTCGATCAGCTGTACCTGCACTACGACGAATCCGACGGCGTCGCCGGAAGCGGGCGCATCGGCTTCGTCCGGCTCATCGGGATCATTGGTGTCTTCGTCTTGTTGCTGGCCTGCATCAATTTCATGAACCTCTCTACGGCCCGAAGCGAAAAACGGGCAAGGGAAGTCGGTATCCGCAAAACGCTGGGCTCGCTGAGAGCCCAACTGATCTTGCAATTCCTGGGCGAATCCCTTCTTGTCGCCTTCCTTGCCTTTGTCCTCGCAATCGGCCTGACCGTGCTAAGCCTCCCGGCGTTTAGCCAACTCTCCGGCAAACCCATGACCCTTCCCTTGACCAGCCCGATCTTCTGGGCCTTTTCCCTCGCCATCACGGGGATCACGGGCCTGCTGGCCGGCAGCTACCCGGCGTTCTATTTGAGTGGATTCCGACCTGTAAGGGTCCTGAAAGGCACTTTCAAGGCCGGCAAAAGCGCGAGCCTTCCGCGAAAGGTCCTGGTGGTAGCCCAGTTCTCCATTTCGATGAGCCTGATCATCGGCACCCTCGTCGTCTTCCGGCAGATCCAGTTTGCCAAGGACCGACCCGTCGGCTATGACCGCGCCGGGCTCATCAATATTCCTATCAGCACAGATTCGCTGGATCGGCATTATGAGCCCCTCCGCACCAGCCTCCTCAACACCGGGGTAGTGGCGGGTGTGGCGAACTCTTCCACACTGCTGACAGCGTTCTACCAGAATAACTTTATGGAATGGCCGGGCATGACCGAGGAGCAGAAAAGCATATCCTTCCGCGATATAGAGGTCAACGCCGATTTCGGTCCCACCATCGGCTGGACGGTGGTCCGGGGCCGCGACTTCTCCCGGGCCTACAGAACGGACAGTACAGCCGCCATCGTCAACGAGGAAGGCGCCCGCGCCCTTGGATTTGACAACCCGATTGGCAAAACCTTCCGATTTGAGGGCAAGGATCATACGATCATCGGGGTAACAAAGGACATGATCTCCAACAGCCCCTATAGCAAGGTCCAACCCGCCATCTTCCTGGGTCACGGTGGACACTCAGTCGACATTGTCCGCATTAAACCCGGCACTCCCATCCGTACCGCGCTCGCTGCGATCGAAGCCGTATACAAACAATACAATCCATCCAGTCCTTTTATCTATCATTTTAACGATGACGATTATGCGCAAAAATTCGCCACCGAGACGCATATCGGCAACCTTGCCACCGTCTTCTCCGGCCTGGCCATTCTGATCTCCTGCCTGGGTCTCTTCGGTCTCGCCTCCTTCGTCGCGGAACAACGCACAAAGGAGATTGGCGTCCGGAAGGTCCTAGGCGCCGGCGTCGTGAACCTCTGGGCGCTGCTATCGGGCGACTTCCTGAAACTCATCGCCCTCTCGATGGCGATCGCCATGCCGCTGATCGGGCTGGCCATGAACAAATGGTTGCAGAATTACACGCTCCACACGTATCTCTCGCCCTGGATCTTCGTTCTGTCCGGCGCCGGCATGCTTTTCATAACTTTATGTACGGTTAGTTTTCAGGCGCTGAAGGCGGCGCTGATGAATCCGGTT
>JAMFRX010000751.1 GCA_026224995.1 Puia dinghuensis | reverse complement strand
GGTGTCCGCAGCCGTTTTCCGAAGCCTGCCAAAGCGATGGCCGGGGCTTTGGGCCTGATCGGCGACGGTGTAGCTGCGCATATCGTTACCGCGGCCAGCAACGAGACAGGCTCCATGGCTCCGCTGATTGCCGGCAAGCAAGCCAATGACGGCTTCAATGTTCTCCATTCCCGGCCCGTCGACTCCCTTTTCCGGCCGATGATGTATAACAGCGATAACTTCTTCGCCGAGCAGACCCTGCTAATGGTTAGCAATGAGCTCCTGGGAAAGATGAGCGACGCCCGCATCATAGATACCCTGTTAAAGACAGATCTAAGCGGCTTACCGCAACGGCCCAACTGGGTGGATGGCTGCGGGCTTAGCCGTAATGACCTTTTCACCCCGCAGGATTTCATCTGGCTGCTGGACACCCTGCAAAAAAAGTTCGGGCTGAACCGCATGAAGGGCATCCTGCCTACCGGCGGGACCGGCACTCTGGCCTCCTATTACCGAGAAGATGCCGGCTATATTTTTGCCAAGACCGGCAGCCTGTCCGGGGTAGTCGCCCTGAGCGGTTACCTGATCACCAAAAAGAACCACCTGCTGCTCTTTTCCATCCTTATTAATAACTATACCGGCAGCGGCATCACCGTCCGCCGGCAGATGGAGCAATGGGTACACCGGGTAAGGGATACCTATTAGGTCCGTTTGGCTTACAGGGGAGCCGCCGTCGCCGTCCGCCGGAAAGCCCCCCCAAAAAAATGGCGCTGCCTACCCAACGTTTCCCCCGCCATGGGCGTACGTAAGGAGGAACGAATATCCTCTTTAACGATAAACCCAGGTTTATGAACAGCAAGCTTTACACACTTATCCTCTTTTTCTCCTTATGCGGTCTGGTTCAGGCCCATGCCCAGGCCCCGGACAGCGCCACCTGTACCGCACAGTTCTATGCGTCGCCCAGTGGCAACACGGTCTATTTCCGCGCGGCTGACTCCCTCACCGGCGTCCAGCACTTCTGGAGCTTCGGCGACACCACGCAGGTGGGCTTCGGAAACTACGTAGGGGTCACACATACCTATAGGGGTCCCGGGAACTATACCGTGATCCACCTGATCCGCAATACTGCTACGGGCTGCCATGACTCGTCCGCACAGACTATTACGATCGCCGCGCCGCCGCCGACTACATGCAGCATCAGCTTTTATTACTTCCGGGACAGCACACACCGCCCCAGCGTCTATCATTTCACTGCCCAACCCGTTCTAGCCGGTGCGACACACGACACTGTTTCCTGGTCCGTGAATGGCACCGCGGCCGGCGTCGGCGATAGCCTGACCCGGAGCTTCACCCCCGGGACCTATACTATATGTGTCTATTTAAACACCAACCTGTGCAGGAGTCAGCAATGTCAGACGATAAATGTCACGGATTCGGTGGGTGGGCCGGTTCCCCCGGACAGCATCATCAGGGTTCCTCCTGACAGTATCGTTACGGTGCCACCGGATAGTATCGGTAAGGTACCGCCAGATAGCATTATCAGGGTCCCTCCTGACAGTATCGGCAAGCTTCCACCGGATAGTATTGGAATAGTTCCGCCCGATAGCATCGGCACTCGTCCGGACAGCACTTATGGAGCTGACAGCCTTGCCCACTATGTGCCTTCCTATCCGAATCCCACGAGCAACCAGGTGTACATGGATGTGAGGCTGGATAAGGCGGAGATGATCTATATCCGGGTGTACAACAGCATGGGCAACCAGGTTCAGCAGGTATCCGTCTCCGGTATGCAGGGGAACAACCACCTGAGCCTTCCGATAGCGGGCTTGCAGTCAGGCATCTATTACATTCAGATTCAGTACGGGAACGTGACAAGCAGGAGCAGGATCCAGAAATTATAGGCAGGACATTGTATCCTTCAGAAGATGACATACAAATAACAATCCGGGGTTGTCTGAAAAACGACCGCAGAGCGCAGGAAGATCTCTATAAGCGATTTTATCCTGCGATGATGGCTCTTTGTCTCCGCTATATCCGGGATCGTCAAAATGCCGTGGAGGTAGTTAACGATGCCTTTTTGAAGGTCTTCAAGCAAATAGGGCGCTTTGATGCAGTCAAGGCGACCCTTTATACCTGGATGCGGACGATAGTGATCAATACGGCCCTTGACTCGCTGCGAAGGCAAAAGGCGATCCTCGACCGGGAGATGCTGCCTGATAAAGAGGAGGAGCCGGGTATCGACAATCAAGCGCTTTCAAAGCTCAGCGGCGACGAGCTGCTTGGCATGATCCACCGGCTACCTGTTACCACCCGCCTGGTGTTCAATCTTTATATCGTCGATGGCTATTCTCATCGCGAGATAGCGACCCTGCTGCAGATGAGCGAGGGCACCAGCAGATGGCATTTGAGTGATGCCAGGCGGCAGCTGAAAGTAATCATAAACCTTATGGAATCCAGTACGTAATGGCAAGTCAACAATATAATAACCCTTGGGCTGAAAAGCTGTTGCAGGTGTCCCTTCCGGACAGCGGCGAGGCCTGGACGGCTATGGAAACGCTTCTGGATAAGGAGATGCCCGGGGGGTGGAAGAAAGACAGGCGGCGCTGGTTGCTGCTGGTCCTTCTTCTGCTGTTGTTGATAGGTGTATGTAATTGCCCCGGAAGGCTGTTTCGCGGGAGCGCGGTGGTGAAACGGCAGGTTACTCAGTCCGTGCCGGCTGGCGAAAGGCCGGGGCCGACACCGCCTGTTTCCGGATCTGGCCGCATCCTGCCGGGGCCAACGCCGCCGGCATCGTCGAATGTGCCGGTTGCTTCATCAGGCCGAACCGTGACAGGATCAACCCTGTCTGCATCGCCTACCGTGCCGGATAAGGGGACTATTCCTGCTGCTTCATCCGGCCAGCCGCCTCACACCGGAACGCAAGGTTCTGGCGGATCGCGGCCTACGGGCCCTGCGGGGTCGCAGCCTACCGGTCCTGCGGGGTTGCCACCTTCGGGTCCCACGGGATCGCGGCCTTTGGATCCTGGCGGATCGCAGCCTTCTGTTGGATCTGCGCATCCCGTGAGATCGACGGCCTTTAGATCTTCCCGCGGGAAAGATTCGGCTATGCATAAAGATGCCCGCATCGTCCGCGGAGTAAAGCCGGCCTTGCCTGTCGGCAGCGGCCATCCCGGCCGACCGGGCAGCTCGCATCACCCTGGCCAGAAGACTGATGATGGGACGACCGTTTCGGTTACGCCGGGGGATAGCATTGGCCGGAGGACGGCGACTCGGAGATATCACGCAGGGAAACGAGATCCTCGCGCCCGGGGAACGACGAAGGGCGAACCTGGGGAGAGCGCGCCGGGAAAAGACCTTTCTAAGAAGGGCCATCCTGAGACGAACCTGACAGGGACGAACGATCCTGGGAAGGGCCATCCTGAGGCGAACCGGCCTGGAACAAACCTGCCCGTGACTATCCTGGCGGCCAAGGATACGCCGGGGAAGGATACCCCAGGAAAGGATATAACTACGGATGACACTCCGGCCAGTGGCATTCCGGCGAAAGATACTCCGGCGAACGGCATTCCAGGGAAGAGCACTCCTGCAAAAGGCACTCCGGCGAACGGTACACCGCCGAACGGCACACCAGGGAAGCCCGCCCCGGCCAAGCCTACTCTGGCAAAGGACAGCAGCCATAAGAAGCCGCCGCCACCGCCTGAACCAGAGGAGCCAATAGAAAAAGAGCATGGCTGGATGGTGGGCATCGGCCTCAACCAATTCATCCCCATTGGCGGCCAGCATTCTTCGGGCTATAACTCGGGGGGCATCACCGGAACACTTAGCGACTATCTCCCCGTGCCCATGCTCAGATATTATTTTAGCAAACATATCTACGTTCAGCTGGAGGCCCAGCTCAATACGCCGCAAGCCACGAAGAAGAACCTGGTGATCAGCTCCCCGGCGCCGGACACGGCCACCATACCAGGAAGCACCATCCGGCATTCAGCGTCCATCAAGCAATTATATTATTTCAACTTGCCGCTAAGCATTCATTATGCACCTATAAAGAACCTGAACATCGGGGCCGGCCTGCAGTACTCGCGGCTGAGCAATGCCATCGGGACTTTCGACAGCTCGGTGGCTGTTGGAGGATCGGCTGCGCTCGTGGATTCAAAATCCACCAAGAGCTTTAAAGGCGATACACTTTACCAGCAGATAAAGACCAGCGAGTTTCGCTTCCTGCTGGATGCGAGCTATACGTATAAGCACTTTATTTTCGGTCTGCGCTACAACCAGGCACTTAGCAAATTCATCGATGTTCAGCTTGCGCCGGGGCAGATCACGCAGTCGCGTAACAGCAGCTTCCAGCTGTACCTCCGGTATATACTTTGGGACGGTCGAAAAAAGCCTAAGCCGTTGGCGAAATGAGCGGGCTGGCCTGGTGTAGGACAACCGGCGAATGAACGCGCGGGCCTGGCCGGGCAGGGAAAGCCAGGCCACCGTTATGATCGGACCATCTACCGCCCGAACAATTTTTCTACGTAGTCCTTCTTAAATTCAATGTAAGTAGGGTCTCCGCCGGGAGTGACATTGTGCTGGGTGCAGGCGAAGAGGCCATCTACGAGGGTCCGCATTTCTTTTTGGGTGAGGACTGTTCCGGCTTTCACGGCTTCCTGCCGGGCAAGGCTGCGGATGAGCTTTTCGCGTTTAGAGAACCGGATCTCGCTGGAGAAGTTCTTGTATTGCTCGAGCAGGCTTTCCATTACCCCCTTCTCGTTGCCCTGGGTCGTATCGGCCGGCGTTCCCTGGATGATAAAACTATCTTTTCCGAACGGTTCGATGCTATAGCCGACGACCTGCAGGTCGGGCAGCAGCTCGTTGAGGAGGATCGCGTCGGGCGCGGTGAGGGTGATGGTCACTGGGAACAGGCTCTTCTGGCTGGGGATATGCTGGCCTGCGGCCGCATCTTTGTATCGTTCGTATAGGATACGCTCGTGGGCGGCCTGCTGGTGAACGAGGATAAAGCTGCGGTTGGTGGGCGTCACGATATAGGTGGCCAAAAGCTGCTGCAGCGGAGCGTCTTCTATAGGCATGATCCTCGTCGGGGCAGGTCCCATCCAGCTTTCCATATTGCTTCCCTGGGACGGGTCTTGCGTCGGCCCGCCGGGTGCGCCATAGGAGCCGCCAGCCCTACCGCCGGGTGCGCCGGCGGACTTGCCGATAGAGCTGGCCAGGGCCTTGAGGTCCTGTTCGTCGGTGGGAAGCGTGCCCGCATGCCCGCCATTGTCAGGGAGGTTGCCGTCCGAAGCGGGGCGATCGGCGTCGACCGTTTTCCGTTTGTCGGCCGGGGCCTCGTAGAAATCCTTCCAGTGGCGAAGCTCGCTTTTATTGGTGGGCTCTATAAAATGCGCCTGATTCTTTTGGGTAAAGGTCTGGTATAGGGAAGAGGAGGCGACGGCGGCTTTCTTCTCTTCGGAGACGGGTTTGCTTACCGCATCCAGCCCCTGAATATTTGGGTCCAGGTCGAAATCCAGCGTAGGGGTGATGCTGAACTGGGCGAGGGCATGCCTGACAGCTGCCTGAACGAAGGCATACACGATCTTTTCGTCTTCGAATTTGATCTCCTGTTTGGTAGGATGCACGTTGACATCTACCTGTTCCGGGTCCAGATCTATAAACAATGTATACAGCGGGAAGCTGTCCCGGGGGATCATCTCCGCGAAGGCGCCCATGACGGCGTGATTGAGGTAGGCGCTGCGGATGAACCGGCTGTTGACGAAAAAATATTGATCGCCTCTGGTCTTCTTGGCCGTCTCCGGCTTGCCGACGAATCCATAGATATTCAGATAGTCGGTATTCTCCTGGACGGAGACGAGCTTGCTGGCGTAGCTGTTGCCCAACACCTGCACTATGCGTTGCTTGAGGCTGCCTTTTTCCAGGTGCATCATCTCCTGCCCGTTGGCGGACAGGGAAAAGAACACGGCGGGGAAAGCCAGCGCGACCCGGATGAACTCATCGACAATATGCCGCATCTCGGCGGGGTTGCTCTTGAGGAAATTCCTGCGGGCCGGGACATTGAAGAAGAGGTTCTTCATGGCGATGCTCGTGCCTACCGCCATGGCTATGGGCTCCTGCCGGGTGACGCGGCTGTTCTCGATCTCGATGCTGGTGCCGGCTTCGTCTTCCGGCCGCCTCGTCTTTAGCTCTACCTGCGACACCGCGGCAATGGAAGCGAGCGCTTCGCCGCGGAACCCCATTGTTTTGATATGAAAGAGGTCATCGATGTTCCTGATCTTGGACGTGGCATGCCGTTCGAAGGCCATGCGGGCGTCTGTCTCGCTCATCCCTTTGCCGTTGTCCACCGTTTGGATCAGCGCCTTTCCCGCATCCTGCACGAAGAGGCGGATCTCCGTGGCGCCTGCATCCACGGCATTCTCCAGCAGCTCCTTAACGGCGCTGGCCGGCCGCTGGATGACTTCTCCGGCCGCTATCTGGTTGGCGATGTTGTCGGGCAATAATTGAATGATGTCTGGCAATTCT
>JAMFRX010000750.1 GCA_026224995.1 Puia dinghuensis | reverse complement strand
ATGATCTGCGGAAAGTCATCTTTTTCCAGTCCGGCCCTTTCGGCTATTACTTCAAGGGCCAGTATACCGGCCTTTTTTATCTCTTTAGCGGTATCGCAGTCGACGAGGTCTATCTTATTCGTTCGGAGAGCAACGCGTGGAACGGGGATATCGGCGCGGCGCTCGCTGACTTGAATACCCTGCTATCGAAACGCTGGCGCCATGGTACCTTTAACCCGCTGACCGCCGCCACGCAGGATGACGTCCTGCGGCTTGTGCTCGCGGAAAAGAGAAAAGAATCAGTGTTTCGCGAAGGACGTTGGTATGACCTGCGACGGCTCAATCAATACCAGAAGTTTGCCGATACGCTGACTCGCAATTACGAGGGCCAACTTTTTACCTTATTGCCGGGCGATCCGCGCTATGCTTTGCCCATCCCGCAGCAGGAAATCAGCCTGGGCGGGGTAGTACAAAATCGGGAATGACCTAAGGCACTCGTGCGCACCCACGCTGGACCATGAAGCTTCTAAAGTGTCAAGGGAATAGCTGAAAGGCGCCGTCATAGTTGATGCCGGCTACGGGTACGTCCCAGGTAAAAAAGTAGTTACCCGTAGCATCTGAATGCGATCTCGTCGGATCGGCGGCGAAGGTGCAGATGCTGGAGGGATAAATGCAGTCGTAATCGAGACCTTGTATCCAGCCTAGAGAAGTACAGTCGAATCCATAATACATGTGGCCGGACGCGGTATACCAGTACGAATAGGTATGGATATCCTTGGGCGAAGCCTTTGGTGCAGGCTTATTGACATAAGCGGCGCAGACGCCGAAGACTGCTACAAGCAGTAGGGGCCATTTGATCTTTCTCATATAGAATGGTTTAATGGTGAACGAAGATGCCTGCCCAGCGCCGGCAACAAGGCCAGACCGGTAAGGACCAGCAGCAGCAAATTGATCCAGAGATGCTGCTGCCAGGTGATATGCCGGAAGATGCCCGCGCAGCTGCAAGGGATCTTGCGGAAGAAATGTAGCAGAATGGCCGCGATGTAAACAGTGAAGATCGTCAGGAGGAAAAGAGAAGCGTATAGCCCTATGCGTTGGGTCCTGGGAAACAGCAGACAGCCTGCAGTAAGGATCTCGGCAATGGGGATGATACGGGAGAGGAGGAAAGCCAGCCGGTGCGGAATGGGCTGGTTGTACAGACTGCCCGTAAACGTCTCCAGGCCAAATAGCTTGTCCGCGCTTGTGTACGTGAATAGCAATACCAGCAGGGCCGGGATGAGGCCCCTGAGCATCGTTCTTTTCATAGCAAATAGAATAAGGGTTAACTGGGAGGAGAAAAATAAAATCTACTTAAAGGTATTTCCGGATGCTGCAATTTCGCTGCGGCCTTGCCGGCAAGTGCATTAGCACCATAAATATGTCGTCGCGGGGTATTGCCTACTCTTCCATAAAACCATCCAGCTCCCGCCGATCTTTCTTCGTCGGCCGCCCGATCTTGCTCTGGCGTTTGCCGGTATTGAAGCTGGCGGACTGGTACTGCAGCCGTTCGATCTCCTCCGCAGGGGTGATGTCGATATAAGAATCGATGGCCAGGGAATATTGCACCCGGTGGTCCAGGAGGGTGGCGACCTTGATCAACCATTTTTTTGCTTCAGTTTTGACCTCGTATTCGTCGCCAACGCTTACGTGTTTAGACGGCTTGGCGTTGTCGCCATTGTACTTCACCTTGCCTTTTGCGCAGGCGTCGGTGGCTTCAGAGCGGGTCTTGAAGAGTCGGATGGACCAGAGATATTTATCGAGCCGGAGCTTTTCTTTTTCGGGCATAACACGGTAAAATTAACGAATCCGCTAATAATACCGTACTTCCACCCCTGCCGGCAGGAGGCGCTGGTACTCATGGAGGCTTTTCCGCAGCCTGGCCGTATCGTATTTATTGATCGCATAGAACGTGAACGTCTTGCCGCCGTCCGGGATCTGCCAGGAAGCCACCTTATCCCAGTGTGGCAGCTGCTCGGAACGGAACCAGGGACCCGAGACGATGGCCGTTCGGATGCCGTCCTTCTTGCTCAGGGAATCGGCATAAATGGGGGACCAGAAATGTTCCTTCTTGCTCTTGGTGACGTCGTGGCTGGCGATGCCGGTGAAGTCGAGCTTCCGGCCTTCGGAGAACCAGGAGACGGCGCCGGGCTCGTTGAGGCCTACCGCCGACTTGTAATAGTAGAGGTGCACGAAGCCGGCGATCGCGTACTGCTGGTCATACAGGCGGATGCAGTCGCGTTGGAAATGGCTTAGATCTCCCAGATTCCGGGCGCCGAAGGGAATCGCCAGGAGGATCAGCAGGCTCAATGAAAGCCGGGGGAGTGACTTTTGCGGTTGGGGGCTGCCGCGATAACGGATCAGGAGCACGGCTGCGGCGACCAGCGCAATGATAGCCGGCGCCAGGGCATGAGCAGGATAGGGTCCCAGCAGGAGCGTATTGGGCAGGAAATAGCTGCCCTTGGCGAGACTGATGCAGCCGAATAATAAAACCGGCGCAACAGAGATGAGTGCCAGCCTCACCGCCGGT
>JAMFRX010000749.1 GCA_026224995.1 Puia dinghuensis | reverse complement strand
TAAGTACGATCCCAGGGATATTTTCGAATATCAATTCGCCGACCAGGAATATGCAAAAAAATTCGGTGATGAAGAACGTGTCGGCCGGCTGGCCGGGGTCTTTACAACGCTGGCCATCATCATCTCTTGTCTCGGCCTGCTTGGGCTCTCTGCCTTCGTAGCAGAGCAGCGCATGCGGGAAGTGGGTATCCGCAAGGTACTGGGGGCATCCGTCTTTACGCTCTGGCGTCTGCTGTCGCGGGAGTTCATTGCGCTCGTGGGCATCTCTTTGCTAATTGGCGGACCGCTGGCCTCCTGGACCATGTATGGTTGGCTCAGCAACTATCACTACCACGCCGGCCTTTCGTGGTGGATATTCGTCGCGGCGGCCGGAGGGGTCATCACGATCACCTTGCTCACCGTTAGCTGTCAGGCGGTCCGATCGGCGCTTGCTAATCCTGTAAAGAGTTTGCGGTCGGAATGACAATACACCAAGTCGACCATCCAGGATTCGAACCCATATAATCATGGCAATGAATTACTTAAAATATTGAGGAAATTTTCGGGAGAGTATATCGAACCAAAAACCCGCTGCCAGAGCGGGTTTTAAGAGGCGGAGATTAAATAGTGACCCGGGCGGGATTCAAACCCACGACCGCCTGCTTAGAAGGCAGGAGCTCTATTCAGCTGAGCTACCGGGTCAATCATTCTAAAAACACCGTTAGCCCGGCCCCAAAAAAGACCCACCACAACGGCCGGCAAAAATATAAAAAATCCCGGTCTAAGCCAAACCCTTTTCCCTCAAGGGTTTTAATTATCTTCGGCCCCAATAATCAACATCATCTATGGATGTAAAGATCGAAGAAAGCTGGAAAGAAGCCCTCCGCCAGGAATTCACCAAACCCTATTTTCTCCAGATCGTTACGCTGCTGAAAAACGAAAAGATCAGCGGAAACACCGTCTATCCCCCGGGAGGGCTCATCTTCAACGCCTTCAACACCACTCCATTCAATAAGGTTAAAGTAGTCATCATCGGCCAGGACCCCTATCACGGCCCGGGCCAGGCCCATGGACTCAGCTTCTCGGTCCCCAAAGGCATCCCCCCTCCCCCTTCCCTCGTCAATATCTTCAAGGAGCTCAAGCAGGACGTCGGTATGACCATACCCAACCACGGGAACCTCACGCACTGGGCCGAGCAGGGAGTGCTGCTCCTCAACGCCTCGCTCACCGTTCGCGCCAACGAGCCCATGAGCCATTCCAAGATCGGCTGGGCCGAATTCACCGATGCCGTCATTGCTAAAGTCTCCGCCGGGAAGGAGAATACCGTCTTCCTGCTCTGGGGCAAGTTCGCCCAGGAAAAACAGTCGCTCGTAGACGAGACCAGGCACCTCGTGCTCAAAGCCGCCCACCCCTCCCCTTTCTCTGCCGATAAAGGCTTCTTCGGCTGCCGGCATTTCTCGAAGGCCAATGCCTGGCTCGCCGGCAAGGGCATCGACCCTATTGACTGGGCTCTGTGACTGCAGTCCCAATGATCGGCCATCCCGGTGCCACGCCTGACCCATACCTCCTAACTATCCCCTAAATTGCAGCATGAATCGCCGAAACCATTCCAGCCCCTTCTGGTCCATCTTCGGCCCCATCTGGGCCGTCTGGGTCGTCATCATCTTCGTTGCGACCATGCTCGTCGTCCTCATCCCCTTCCTGCTGTTCAGCTATTTCCGTCGCGATCCCGCTAAGACCCGCGCCTTCGTTTTCCTCTCCCGGATATGGATGGGCATTTTCCTTCCCCTTGCCGGCACCCCCCTGCGCGTCCGCGGCCGCGAAAAATTCGCCCCTGGTCAGACCTATGTCGTCTGCTGCAACCACAACGCCTTGCTGGACGTACCCGTCTCCTATCCCCCCATTCCCGGCGGCAACAAGACCATCGCCAAGATCGAAATGGCCAAGATCCCCATCTTCGGCATGTTCTACCGCGCCGGCAGCGTCCTCGTCGATCGCAACAACGAAACCAGCCGCCGCGAAAGCTTCACCAGGATGAAAGAAGTCCTGGACATGGGTCTGCACATGTGCATCTACCCCGAAGGTACCCGCAACAAATCCGCCGAACCTCTCAAGTCCTTTCATGACGGCGCCTTCCGCCTCGCCATGAACACCGGCCACGCCATCATCCCCGGCATCATCTTCAATAGCCGGAAAGTCATGCCGCCCAATAAGACCTTCTACTTCCGGCCTCATCGCCTGCACCTGCATTTTCTCGACCCCATCGCTCCTATGCCCGGCGAGTCGGTCGAAAGCTTTAAAAAAAGGGTGTTCTCGATTATGTGGGAGTATTATGCGGCGGGGCCTTACGCTAGGCACTAAAACAAAATAAGAGGTAAGGCGCTGGCTATCAAACCCATACCCTTCCTACAACTTATTCCTCTTTTTAAAAGTAAACGCTAACTTTGTACCAATACAAGAAGTTTCGTTATGAACGCTAATGACAGAGCCGCCATACAGCATAAATTATATGATTATATCCGCGTTGCGGACGATAAGAAGCTGCATGCCATTTACAATCTCCTCGAAAATGAGATCGAGGAAACTAGTGAATGGTGGAAAGACAAATCGTTTGTAGCCGAGTTGGATCGACGGCATGAAGCATTGGAATCTGGTGCAGACAAAGGTTTTTCCGTCCCACAGTTAGAAGCATCTATCGACAAAATGCGCAAAAAACGATATGGAAAATAGGTCGGGCTTTTCCAGCATTACTTCAAGCCGCGCACAGAAAGAAATTGCCGCTTCGTGGGAATGGTATGAAGAAAGACTCCAGGGGCTTGGCGATAAATTTTTGAAGGAAGTCATCACCCGGATCGACAATATAGAAACTAATCCCGATAGGTTTCCTACACGACATAAGAACTACAAAGAAGCAGTGTTGCAAACTTTCCCCTTCCTCATTATTTACAGGATAAACACGAAGAAAAGATCTATCCGGATCGTGTCCGTCTTTCACACCTCCAGAAATCCAACAAAGAAGTACAGTTAGATAGTTCATATCCCAGCCGCCCCACGCCCTACTGATCATAAAAATACTTGGTCCTGTTGATCTTCAGATCCTGCAATATCCCCGCCTTCGGGCTTATCGTTATATTGAAGTAGTGACTATACCCCACCGGCGTAACGTTGATGGACATCTGCCAGCAGTGCAGGTCCCTGGAAATGCTCATCGTCAACGACTGCATGTCCATCGCCTTCAGATCATAATACCCGTTCAGGCCAACCTTCCACTTCTCCGTCAGGTTGAAGTCTCCGCTCCAGTTGATGCTCGACGTTATAGTCGTCGCGAACCCCGAATAGTCCGGCTTCTCCGCATTGGTGAAATTCACGGCCAGCGATAGGTTCAGGGACCAGGGCACGTTGAAGTCGGCGAACTGAGCCGGGTTCTGGCGGATATAGTTCAGCTGGGCCTGCTGCTCCTCCATCGTCATGGGTATCTGGTCCGTCGCCGCCTGGGCCTTCTGCGCCGCGAGCTTGTCGTCCTTAGGCGCGCTCTTGAAGCTGGTGGAGATCGCCAGGTTGCCGCTGGTGATCCGGCCCAGGGAGAATTTCTTGGCGTCCCAGGCATATTTGTTCCT
>JAMFRX010000748.1 GCA_026224995.1 Puia dinghuensis | reverse complement strand
TGCCGAGAATCAGAAGGACAGCTTCTGGATCGCCAACCGCGCCGATACGCTTTCCAATTTCGAGTCCAAGGTATATGCGAACGTGGACAGTCTGCAGCACATGAAATCCTTCCGCCGGCTCATGGACTATGGAACCCTTTTGCTTGCCGGCTACAAGCAGGCCGGTCCCTTCGAGATCGGTCCCGCCAGCACTTTCTACAGCTTTAACCCGGTGGAAGGATTCCGGCTCCGCTTTGGCGGCAGGACAACCACTCACTTTAGCAATCGCTATTATAGTGAGGCCTATGCTGCCTACGGGTTCAAGGACCAAAAATGGAAATACTTCCTGAGCGGCACCTATTCGCTCAACAATAAATCCGTCTACGGCTTTCCGCAGCACTATCTCCGCGTCTCCTATCAAAAAGAGACCGAGATCCCCGGTCAGTCGCTGCAATTCGTTCAGGAGGACAATTTCCTTTTGTCTTTTAAGCGCGGCAACAATGACAAATGGATCTACAACGATAACTTCCGCATCCAATACATGAAGGAGCTTCGAAACCACCTGTCCTATAATTTTGGTTTCAGGTGGTGGGAGCAGACCCCGGCCGGCACTATCAGCTATATCAAGTTCAACAACGGGGGCGTAGACACCATTCGCCAGATGACGACTACGGAACTGTCGGGTGAGCTCCGCTGGGCGCCGCACGAGCAGTTCTATATCGGAAAATTGTACCGCGTGCCGATCGTCAATAAGTATCCGATCATCGATTTCCGGTGGACCACCGGCGTCTCCGGGCTTTTTCGGGGGCAATATACCTATCAGAACATCGACCTCAACTTCTACAAGCGCTTTTATGAGTCTTTCTTAGGCTATACGGATATCACTACTGATTTTGGCTATATCATCGGAAAAGTGCCTTTTCCACTGGCGGATGTGCATCATGCCAACCAGACCTATGCCTACCAGTTCCAATCCTATAACCTTATGAACTTCCTGGAGTTCGTGAGCGATCATTATGCTACGGCCTATATCGACCACTATTTCAACGGGTTCTTTTTCAACAAGATCCCCTTCCTTAAGAAGCTTAAGTGGCGGGAGGTCATAGAGGCTAAGGTTCTGTATGGCGGCCTGCGCAGCGAGAATGATCCGAACAAGAATCCCGGCCAGGTGAAATTTCCCTTTACCAATGGCCAGATCGAGACGTATTCGCTCAGCAAAACGCCATATATAGAAGGTGGATTTGCGATCGCTAACATCTTTAAACTTGTGCGGGTGGATTTCATCAAAAGGTTCACCTATCTCAACCATCCCGATATCCCCACATGGGGCATTCGGGTAAGGACCAAATTTGATTTTTAGGGGGTGCCGAAAATCAGATTTAACATAGTAAATTTGCCAATTGTGCCCCAAATTGGAGGAGTTACTGACCCATGAGTACGCGAAAGAAACTACAGCAAGACATCTATAAGGTCATCAATCCGCTGGTGCGGCTGTTGATCCGGATGGGATTGACACCCAATATGGTCACCACTATCGGGCTGGTGCTGAATATCGGGGTGGCGATCATTTTTATCAGCGGGGCGGAGGAAGGCCGTCGGGGCGACCTGCGCTATGTCGGCTGGGCGGGTGGGCTGATCCTTTTTGCCGGCCTCTTCGACATGCTGGACGGTCAGGTGGCGCGGCTCGGTAATATGAGCTCTCAGTTCGGCGCTCTCTATGACTCTGTGCTCGACCGCTACAGCGAGCTGATCCTCTTTCTGGGCATCTGCTATTACCTGGTTTCCCATCACTATTTCCTGAGCAGCCTCTTTGCCTTCATCGGGCTGATCGGCAGCATGATGGTCAGCTATACCCGCGCCCGGGCCGAAGGGCTGGGCATCGAATGCAAGGACGGGCTCATGCAGCGACCCGAACGGGTGATCATCATCGGGGTAAGCGCACTGGCCTGCGGCATCGCCTCCCGGTGGATGGGCGGAGACTATAAGATAGCCTGGCCTGCTACTAACTTCCCTGTTTTCGAAACGATCTCGATCTTTACCATACCGTTGACGATAATGGCGTTCCTCGCAAATTTTACGGCCATCGGCAGACTGCGGGATGCGCGGCGGACGCTGAATGCAAGAATGGTCAATGTACAGGGCGCCAGTGGTCCCGTGGCCGCCAATGGAACTGCCGGCACCAACACCTCTTTGCCGGCCAATGGCGGTGCTGCAACCAGCGCTACTGCCGGCGCCACAACCAGCGCTTCGACCCCCGGTAACACCCCGGTCACGATCCCCAAGCGGTCGTCCCTGCCCGGCGCTACCATCGTCCTTCTCCTGGCAGGGCTATCGGCCCTTCCCGGTACGGCCCAGCCGGCAGGCGCTATGTCCTCTACGCCGCCTCCGGGAACCCTGCATCCCAAACCATCCGTGATCACCGACCCCGTGGACACCTTTCCCGTGCCGCCGGTGAATGCCAACTCCCTCTTCTACCTCCAGCGGACGCCCAATATCAATACCGTGGTCTATGAGCTTAATCTGACAAACGGCGCACTGGACAAAGACGAACCGGTGAAAGCGCTCTGGATACGCTATACCGAACAACGGCAGCGGGCCGACCTCTCCTGGATCCAACGGCATTTTGCCTATGGGCTCAAGGAGCGGGACATGGGGGATGGCAGCTATGAGCTTCGTTTCGTCTCCTACAAGAAAGTACCGCTCACCTTGAAGCGCTGGCCCGCGGATAACAAGCAGCATGTGTTCGCCACTATACAAGGCCGGCAGGCCATCGTCAACCGCGTGTATATCCGCATCGATCCCGGCGGGACATTCTGGTCCCCCAATGTAAAATATCTGGAGCTCAAAGGCATCGACATCCAAAATGGAAAGGAATTGGTGCAACGGATAAAAGTTTAATGTGAAAGATAACACCGGCACTCCGCTGACGCTCCGCACGGCCCTGGTAGCCACCGGTATTTCCCTGCTCTATCTGCTCCTGAGCTCCTGGCTCATCGGCTACAAGAGCGACGAGCTCTTCCTGGTCCTGCTCTTCAATGTTCTCTTTTACCTTTCCGGCGCTACCCGCCGTTTTATCCTGGGTTTTACCGTCTTTATAGTATTCTGGATCCTCTTTGATTCCATGAAGGCCTTTCCTAATTACC
>JAMFRX010000747.1 GCA_026224995.1 Puia dinghuensis | reverse complement strand
GTCGGCGATCATTCCGCCGATGAACATCGGCAGCCAGATGAGGGCCAAAAAGGTGCCGGTGATGTCGGTAGCGTCTACCAGGGTCATGCCTTTACCACCCGTTTGACCATCATGCAAATAAAGTAAGAGGATCCCCGCAAGCAGGTAGTAGGCAAAACGCTCCCACATTTCCGTTAAAAAGAGGACGTAAAGACCCTTGGGATGCCTGGCCTTGCCGGCGGTGGTTAGACTCATGCGCTTAAAAAGTTAGCTCCTAAAGTACAGATAAATCGGATTACGGAGTGCCCGGATAATAGCAGGAATAAATTCTTTTTTACAATCTGCGGCCTAATCCGGAATTTCGTCGCATGAAGATCTTACTATTAGGCTCTGGTGGCCGGGAGCATGCGCTGGCCTGGAAGCTTGCCCAAAGCAGCCATTGTTCGGCCGTCTACATCGCGCCGGGCAATGCCGGGACTGCGCAGGTCGGCACCAACCTGGACCTCTCCCCATTGGATTTCGAGGGCATCCGGAAGTTTTGCACCCTGGAAGGCATCGGGATGGTGGTGGTTGGGCCGGAAGAGCCCCTGGTAAAAGGCATCGTCGACTTTTTTGCCGCTGACCCATCCCTGCGGAAGATACCCGTGATCGGCCCTTCTGCCGATGGGGCCCGGCTGGAAGGCAGCAAGGCCTTCTCCAAGCGCTTTATGGAACGTCATGGCATCCCTACGGCTGCTTACCGGGAGTTCGATTCCAGCAATTATACCGAAGGCATAGCCTGGATCCAGCAGCATCCGCTACCGGTAGTCCTCAAGGCCGACGGGCTGGCAGCCGGGAAAGGCGTTGTCATCTGTCAATCTACGCTCGAGGCCGTGGCGGAATACGAGCTCATGATCCAGGGCAGCAAATTCGGGGAGGCCAGCAGTAAAGTAGTAGTAGAAGAATTCCTCACCGGCATAGAGCTCTCCATCTTCGTTCTCACCGACGGAAAGCATTTCCTCACCCTGCCGGAAGCCAAGGACTACAAGCGGGTAGGGGAAGGAGATAAAGGACCCAATACCGGCGGCATGGGCGCCGTAAGCCCTGTGCCCTTCGCCGACACCGCCTTTATGGACAAGATAACGCAACGGATCATCGTCCCTACTGTGCAGGGGCTGGGGGCGGAGAACATCGACTACAGGGGGTTTATTTTTATAGGCGTGATCAAAGTCGGAGACGACCCTTTTGTGATCGAATACAACTGCCGTCTGGGCGACCCGGAGACCGAAGTGGTGATGCCCAGGCTGAAGAACGACCTGGTAGAGCTGTTCCTGGCCGTCGCAGGGCAGAAGCTCGATGAGCTGACCATCGGCGAAGAGGAGCGCACGGCCTGTACCATCGTGGCCGTCAGCGGCGGATATCCTGGCTCGTATGAGAAAGGCCGGCCCATCACGGGCCTCGACCAGCTGCCGGCCGGGGATACCGATAGCCTTGTCTTCCATGCGGGTACCCGTGCCGAGAATGGCGCCGTCCTTACCAATGGGGGCAGGGTGCTGTGCATCACCTCCTTCGCAGAAACGGTCTACGAGGCCGTCGATAAATCCAGGGATGTCCTGGAGAAGATCTATTTCGAAGGTATCTATTACCGCCGGGATATCGGGTACGAATTCTTATGACCTCTTCTTATAACCTCTTATAACCAGTGCGGCCTGCGGGTCCGCGGCTAACGAAATTGACCATGCACTATAGCGACTACCTTCAACTGGAAAAGATCCTCCATGCGCAGCAGCCCGAAAGCGACCGGCTTGGCGTTCATGCGCATGATGAAATGCTCTTCATCGTGATCCATCAGACGTATGAGCTCTGGTTTCACCAGCTTCTGTACGAAACGGACTCTGTGATCGACATTTTAGGGCAGCCTACGCTGAACGACAACTCCCCCGAGCTGCAGACCATTGTCCACCGGCTCTCCCGCTGCGCCACGATCCTGAAGGTCCTGGTGCACCAGATAGATATCATGGAGACGATGAACCCCATGGATTTCCAGGACTTCCGGGATCTCCTGCGACCGGCGTCCGGCTTCCAGAGCTGGCAGTTCAAGCTCCTGGAGGCCAGGCTGGGCCTCAAGTACGAGCACCGCTTCGGTAAGCAGTACTATCTTTCCCAGCTGCGCCAGGAGGAGATCGACCGGATACAGGCCGCCGAGAAAGCCCCTTCCCTGCTAAACCTTCTAAATGGATGGCTTGAGCGGATGCCTATCCTTGATGAAGCCGAAGCCGCCAGCTTCTGGGCAGACTATCGGCAACGCTACCAGCAGAGCCTGGCCGATGCAGAGAAGGGTAACCTGCAGGCCTTCGATACCGTCTTCTTCGGCGATGGTACGGGGGCGACCGCTGCCACGACTGCTGGCACTGCGACCACTGGCAATACGGCTGGCACTGCGACCACTGGCGCCGCTACGACCGGCTCATCCGCGGAAGTCCCCGCCCGAAGCCTTTCGCC
>JAMFRX010000746.1 GCA_026224995.1 Puia dinghuensis | reverse complement strand
TGGTATTCTTGAAGTTGACCACCCTGCCCTTGTTATCGGTCAGGCGGCCGTCGTCCAGTACCTGCAGCAGGATGTTGAAGACATCCGGATGGGCCTTTTCGATCTCGTCCAGCAAGATCACGCTATAGGGCTTCCGCCTTACGGCTTCGGTTAGCTGACCGCCTTCATCGTATCCCACATAACCCGGAGGCGCGCCCACAAGACGGCTCACGGCATGTTTTTCCTGGTACTCGCTCATATCTATACGGGTCATCATACCCTCGTCATCGAAAAGGTAATCCGCCAGGGCCTTGGCTAATTCTGTCTTGCCGACGCCCGTGGTGCCCAGGAAGATGAACGAGCCGATGGGACGTCTCGGGTCCTGCAGGCCGGCGCGGCTCCTGCGGATGGCATCCGCCACCGCCGTGATCGCTTCTTCCTGGCCTATCACCCGCTTGTGCAGCTCGCCTTCCAGCTGGAGCAGCTTATCTTTTTCGCTCTGCAGCATCCTGGTGACCGGGATGCCGGTAGCCTTGGCCACTGCCTCGGCGATATCTTCCGCATCCACTTCTTCTTTCATCAGCCGCGAATTGGCGCTTATCAACGCCAGCTGCCCGGAATAGTCCTCGATGATCTTCTCCTGTTCCTTGATCTTGCCATAGCGGATCTCCGCTACCTGTCCATATTGTCCTTCGCGCTCGGCCTTCTCGGCAGCAAGCTTGAGGTTTTCGATCTCAGCCTTGGCGCTCTGTACCCTTTCCACAAGTTCCTTCTCCGCCTGCCATTTGGCCTTTAAAGTATCTCTCGCGACGCTCATATTGCCGATCTCGGCGCTAAGCTCCCGGAGCTTTTCTTCGTCCTTCTCCCTTTTGATGGCTTCCCGCTCTATCTCCAGCTGACGGATCGACCGTTCCAGCTTGTCCAGCTCTTCGGGCATGGAGTTCATCTCCAGGCGTAGCTTGGCGGCGCTTTCGTCAATGAGGTCGATGGCCTTGTCCGGTAAAAAGCGGTCGGTGACGTACCTATGCGACAGCTCCACGGCGGCGATGATGGCTTCGTCCAGGATACGCACGTGATGGTGCATCTCATAGCGATCCTTCAACCCCCGCAGGATGGAGATGGCGTCGTCTACACTGGGCTCGTCGATCAGCACTTTCTGAAAACGGCGTTCCAGCGCCTTGTCTTTTTCGAAGAACTTCTGGTATTCGTTAAGGGTAGTGGCGCCGATCGCCCGGAGCTCGCCCCTGGCGAGGGCCGGCTTTAAGATATTGGCGGCATCCATGGCTCCCTCTCCGCCCCCTGCGCCTACCAGGGTATGGATCTCATCGATAAAGAGTACGATCTCGCCATCACTGTCCGATACTTCTTTTATGACGCTCTTGAGCCTTTCCTCAAATTCGCCCTTGTATTTGGCGCCGGCGATCAGCTGCCCGATGTCGAGCGCATAAATGATCTTGGACCGGAGGTTATCCGGCACATCGCCGTTCACGATCCGATGGGCAAGCCCTTCGGCGATAGCCGTCTTACCCACGCCGGGCTCCCCGACAAGGATTGGGTTATTCTTGCTGCGGCGCGACAGGATATGCAGGGTCCGCCGGATCTCTTCATCACGACCGATCACGGGGTCCAGCTTGCCCTGCCGGGCCAGCTCATTGAGGTTCTTCGCATATTTGTTGAGTGCATTATAGGTGGTCTGCTGTGTCTGGCTGTTGACCGTAGACCCTTTCCGCAGGTCCTTAATGGCCGCTATCAATCCTTTTTCCGTAAGGCCGGCATCCTTCAGGAGCTTGGCCGCATTGTCATGGCCCTGCACCAGCCCGAGCAAAAGATGCTCGACGCTTACGAATTCGTCCCCAAATTGCTTGAGGTCCGAGCCCGCCCGCAGGACGACATTGTTCAGCTCCCGGCTGATGGTCTGCGCCGGCTCCGTGCCGCTGGCCTTGGGAAGCTTCTGAATGCTCTCTTCCAGCTTGCTCTCCACAAAAGCCACGTTCACATTGTTCTTTTTCAGCAGGAACTCCACCGGTGAATCCTCTTCGCTTAGCAACGCCTTGAGCAGATGGTCCGTATCTATGGCAGGATTGGAGCTGTCGAAAGCCAGCTGCTGGGACTTTGCGACCGCCTCCTGTGCCTTGATAGTGAAATTATTCAGGTTCATATATTTATGGTTTTCCTTTTTAAGTTAATTAATAGTAATCTTGTGAGCAAAATCCAAACCAGGACCTCAATCCAGCTTTTATGTCATACAAAGTCAAATTAACCTGTCGACGATTCAGTTTGTTCATCCTTCCCCTGCTATTCTGTCTGTCCGTTCTCGCCCAATCCAATTTCGATGCTGTGGATCAATTGATTAAACAAAATCAAAAAGAGCTGGGACAGGGCTATGCCGTCCTCGTCTGGAAGGATGGCAAGGTCATTTACCAAAAGCTGGGCTACCCCGATTTTACACCCAAGACCCAGGCGCCCATCGCCGCCGCAGGCGACTGGATGACCGCCGCCCTCGTCATGACCTTCGTGGACGAAGGAAAGCTGTCCCTGGAGGACAAGGTCACGAAATACATCCCCCTCTTCGGGAAATACATGAAAGGTTACATTACCATCCGCAACTGCCTGACCAATACAACGGGTATAAAAACGGATGAGAGCGTGGAGAAGGCCCTGCAGAAAACAAAATACGAGACCCTGGAAGACCTGGTCGCCACTTACGCCAACAAGCACGATATCGCCACCAATCCCGGTACGGAATTCTTCTATAGCAACCTCGGGCCCAATATCGCCGGCCGGGTCCTGGAGATCATCTCCAAAAAGAGTTTCGGCCGCCTGATGATGGACCGCATCATCCGGCCGCTCAAGATGAAGGCGACCAGCTTCGTCAACGAGGAAGGCGGCGCCGACAATCCCAGCAATGGCGGACGTTCTTCTGCCAATGACTACCTCAATTTCCTGGCGATGCTCCTCAACAAGGGCATGTTCGATGGAAAGCGTGTTCTCAGCGAAAAGGCAGTGGAGGAGCTAGAGACGTCGCAGTTCACCAGCCTGCCCGTGAAATTCGTGCCGAAGGAGCTGCAGGGCGCACATTTTGGCCTGGGCGCCTATATCACCGATGCCAACGCCGCCGGTGCGTCGAACATCCTTGTCGCGCCCGACTTGCAGGGCACGGCGGCCTGGATAGATAAATGCCGCAACTACGGCGCGATCATCATCGTGGAGAAACCGGAGGAGGACAAGAAGCCCCTGTTCCAGAATCTCATCAACCTGGTGGGAGCGGCGGTAGGCGGCGGCTGTCAGTAAGCAATTGCTCCCCGGCTGATAACCGGCCGGCTGGCCAGCACGGTTCGCCGGTCCTATTCTTTCTTCACCAGCACCACCCGCTGGTTGTCGGACTGGTAAAGCTGTTCATAGAACTTCACCAGGGCCGCATAGTCTGCAGGCGGATACCGGGCCGCCGACTGCTGCAGGTATCGGTAATAGATCAGCTTGTCATTCTCGAACCGGACACTGGCCCGGTAGGTGCCGAACCGGCCATCGATGGCGACGTCTTTTGGTACGGCTTCGGGCTGATACCCGGCAGGCACCGCGATGAGGACACTGTCGATATCCGTATGGGCTTCGTCGGTTATGTAATCGTATTTCCGGATGCTGTCGGCAGGCAGCCTCGTCCGGCTCCGGTCGAAGACATTTGCCGAAATGAAAAGCCGCTTGCCGGATACGCCGGCGTAATTGGGCGACAGGACATGCAGGTCTTCCGTGACTATAGGCAAGGGCCCTTGCGCTTCTTCGTAGTGACTCTTGTCCACGCTATAGGTCGGTAAGTAGAAAAGGCTGTTCAGATATTTCTGCCGTCTTTCTCCTGACATCTCGTCGATCATCGCATGAGGCAGGTCTTGCCGGACACATTCGTACATCGTGCTTACGTTGGCTTCCAGGCTGCCATCCGGACCGATCTGCGCCCTCACCACCCTGCATTGCGTGTTGTCTTTCGCATTATAGTCCGGTGTCCGTACGAGATGCC
>JAMFRX010000745.1 GCA_026224995.1 Puia dinghuensis | reverse complement strand
TCGACCTCATGGATTCTTTTAAGGTCAGCGCCGTCACGGTGAATGGAAAGGCGGCCACCTTTACGCATGAAAATCATGCCCTGCATATCACCTCGGCCAATGCATGGCCGGCCGGTATCGCGCTGATCAAGGTGCAGTATGCCGGTCATCCCATGATCGCCAAGCGTCCGCCATGGGATGATGGCTTTACGTTTACGCATGACAGCACCGGTCACCCCTGGGTGGCGGTGACGGCGGAAGGGACGGGGGGAAAGGTCTATTTCCCGGCCAAGGATCATCCTTCCGATGAGCCCGATGAAGGCGTCGACCTGATCATCACCGTCCCCAAGGGGCTGGTCGTCGCGGGTCCGGGTCTGCTGAAGGAGGTAAAGACGCATGGCGACAAGAGCAGCTATCACTGGAAGACCAACTATCCCATCAACAACTACAGCATCGTCTTCAACGTAGGCGATTATACCGTCGTCAATCGCACCTATACCACGATCGACGGGCACACCGTGCCGATGCAGTTCTATGTGCTGAAGGAGCATGCCGACAAGGGGCCGCATCAGCTGGAGCTGCTGGAGCATTTTGCGCATGTCAAGGAAAAATACTTTGGTGAATATCCCTGGGCTAAAGAGAAGATGGGCATCGTCGAAACGCCCCACCTGGGGATGGAGCATCAGAGCATGAATGCCTATGGCAATAAATTCCGTTATACCAAGGTCGGCGGCCAGGACTTCGACGGGCTGATGAACCACGAGTTCGGTCACGAATGGTGGGGTAATAAGGTCACGGCCGGCGACTGGGCCGACTACTGGATCCACGAAGGCATTGGCACGTATGGCGATGCCCTATATATCCGCGACATGGAAGGCGAGGAAGCCTATGAAAAGCATTTTGCCCGCACGGCGCCCCGCATCCGGAATGAAAAGGCTATCGTTCTTGGCAAGGATATCACGGAAGACGAGGCCTACCATCCCGATATCTATCCCAAGGGCGCTTTCTTCATGCATACCCTGCGTTATGTCATCGGCGACAGCATCTTCTTTCCGACACTCAAGCGGCTGGCTACCGACACCAACTGGACCTATACCCGGACGGCCAGCACGGAAGACGTTCAGGGGCTGTTCAACCAGGCTTCGGGCATGGATCTCACACCGCTGTTCCATCTGTATCTGTACACCACGCAAAAGCTGGAGATCGATGTGAAGCAGACCGCGCCGACGATCTGGCTCGTCAAGCTGCTGAATATCGACATGCCGCTTCCGCTGGATATCACCACGGATAAGGGCACGACAAGGCAGCTGGTGGATAAGAAAGGGTTCGCCGTCACCAGCGAGACCATGCCGCTGCTGGATACCCGTGTTTTCTATCTCAAAAAAGTGATCTATGAATAGTACTGTATTCGATAAGTCTGTCTACCAGTCCCGCCGGGAAAAGCTGAAGGCGCAGATCGGCAAGGGGCTGATCCTGCTCCTCGGGAATGAAGAAAGCAGCATGAACTATAGGGACAATCTCTATCCTTTCCGGCAGGACAGCAGCTTCCTGTACTTCTTTGGGCTGGATAAGCCCGGGCTGGCGGGGATAATAGATATCGACAATAACAAGGAGGTCATCTACGGTAGAGACCTCACGATGGATGAGATCGTCTGGACGGGGCCGCAGCCTACCCTTGCGGAGCAGGCCATTGCCGTGGGAATCGTGGCCACCCAGCAGGCGGGGTCGCTGCATTCGGACCTCGCGTCCGCGAGGGGGGCAGGGCGAACCATTCATTTCCTGCCGCCTTACCGGCCCGAGAATATCCTGAAGCTTAGCGGCTGGCTAGGCTTCGCCCCGGCGAGCGCCAGGGAGCATGCGTCGGTGCCGTTGATCAAGGCGGTGGTCCAGCAGCGCAGCAGCAAGAGCGCAGAAGAGATCGTGCAGATAGAAGAAGCCGTCGACATTACTGCCGCCATGCATCTGGCCGCCATCAAAGGCGCCCGTGACGGGATGACGGAGGCTCAGCTGGCCGGCAGGTTACCGGGGATCGCCATCAGCGCGGGTGGAAGCTTATCCTTCCCGACCATTCTTACCGTCAATGGACAGGTGCTGCACAACCATTATGGCCCGACGGTGATGAAAGAGGGGAGGATCGCCATCTGCGACAGTGGCGCGGAGAATGCCATGCATTATGCGGGGGATATGACCCGGACATTTCCTGTAGGCCGCAAATTCACTTCGCTGCAACGGGAGATGTATGATATCGTGCTGTCTTCGCAGGAGGCGGCCGTTAAGGCCCTGCGGCCGGGGGTGCTTTTCCGCGACGTGCATTTCCTGGCTGCTCAAAAACTCATGGAGGGTCTGAATGCCGCCGGCGTCACGAAGGGGGATCCGGCGGAAGCGGTCGCCGCTGGCGCCCATACCATCGTTTTTCAATGCGGGTTAGGGCATATGATGGGATTGGACGTACATGATATGGAAGACCTCGGCGAGGAATATGTGGGCTATACCGATACGTTGAAGAAGAGCAAGGAATTCGGGCTTAAGTCCCTGCGGCTGGCGCGGGCGCTGGAGCCGGGCTTCGTGGTGACGATAGAGCCGGGCTTATACTTTATCCCGGAACTGATGGATCAGTACAGGGCGGAGAAGAAATTCATGGATTTTATCAATTACGATAAATTGGAGGCGTTTCGCGGCTTTGGCGGGATACGTATTGAAGAGGATCTCCTGATCACTGAAGACGGCAGCAGGCTGCTGGGGAAGCCGCTGGCTAAGACGGCGGAGGAGATAGAGGCCTTGCGCGGCTGATCAGGACTTTGCCGGCTTCGCTGCCGGGAAATGCCGGAACCGATAGATAAAGCTCAGCAGCAGGATGCGG
>JAMFRX010000744.1 GCA_026224995.1 Puia dinghuensis | reverse complement strand
GGAGGCCCCCGCGGTGGCCCGGCTATCGGCGTCGGCGGCGGATTGGGCTTCGGCTCCTTCGGCAGCGGTGGCGGACTGGGACTGTCTATCGGCGTGCCCATCGGAGGCGGCGGCGCCGGCGGAAAGAACAAACAGCTGTTCAAAGACACCGAATTCTGGCAGGTCGTGCAGCTGAGCTCCGTGAAGAGAGGCTTCTAACGCGCAGGCCGGATATTCTGATTCACCCGGAACAAATTGGCGGGATCATACACCGCCTTGATCGCAGAAAGCCGGGGATAGTTGTCTCCATAGACTTCCCTAACCTTCTGATCTCCCTCCTCCATCATAAAGTTGACATAGCCCGCGCCGGTGGAATAGGGATGCAAGGCCTGCCAATACGCTTTAACCCAGGCTATGACATGGCCGGTATCCGCCGCTCCTTCGGCAACACCCGAAATGACCATGGCCCAGACGGCATCCCGGAAATTCCAGGGCGTATCCGCCTTGCCCACCCGCGCAGCTGCCCCGTTCACCGGATACAGGTGCGTAATAGTCGGTCCCACTGGCATGCTGCCGGTGTGTTCCAGGAGCAGGGCTATCGCTTCGTCGGGCAGCTCCCGGAAGAAATCACCCTTCCAATACGAATGCAACCCGGGCGGCAGCAGGGGATCGAACACAGCCTGAAAAACCGGAAAGGGAATCCAATCCACATGATCGATCAACGGCTTCGCCAATGCCCGGGCCGCGGCCAAAGCGGGTTGCGCCGCCGACTCATGAGTGCAGCACCAGATGAGCCCGCAGACCTTCCGCCCATGGAGCGCTTCCGGAAAAGGTGGGATAGGCGGGATGCTGTGCAAACTGAAGAAAGCGCTCACGGACTCAGGCGCCGATACGATGAATTCCCGGTACCACCGCAGGATCGCAGGCGCATCCTCCAACGCCCAGAATATCGGCCCCGCATAAACGCTGTCCACGGGGTGCAGCCGGAAGA
The DNA here is from genome assembly GCA_026224995.1 of Puia dinghuensis. Taxonomy (GTDB): domain Bacteria; phylum Bacteroidota; class Bacteroidia; order Chitinophagales; family Chitinophagaceae; genus Puia; species Puia dinghuensis_A. The sequence goes on along the minus strand of JAMFRX010000744.1, from coordinate 1,394 downwards.
AAAAAGAGGTCACCACCCCAAAATTGCCTCCCCCACCCTTTAAAGCCCAGAAAAGATCGGGATGTTCGCTGGAAGATACTTTAATTTGGCTGCCGTCGGCCAGCACGACATCCGCACCGAGCAGGTTGTCCACGGTGAGCCCATAGCCCCGTGTCAGATGCCCCAGGCCGCCGCCCAGCGTCAGCCCGGCGATACCGGTGCCCGCGAAAATGCCGGAAGGTAACGCAAGGCCGAACGCATGCGTAGCCGCATCGACGTCCTTGAGCAGACAGCCCGCCTCGACCCAGGCGGTCCGCGCATCGGGATCGACCCTTATCCCCCGCATACGCGAAAGATCGACGACCACTCCACCCTCACACACAGCCAGGCCCGCGCAGTTGTGGCCGCCGCTCCTAACGGCGAGGGGTAGTCCATTATCACGGGCGAAACGGACAGCTGACGCCACATCGCCCGGGTCCAGGCATCGCACGATAACCAAAGGCCGCTTATCTATCATCGCGTTGTACACGCTCCGCGCCGCGTTATAGTCCGGGTCGCCGGATACGATAAGCGCACCGCGCACTTGCTGTCTTAGCTGGTCGAGGGGTAATGTAGTTGTCATAGCTAAATTTACTACGATCCGCCTCGACCCCGCTATGCTAATAAGTTGTAATTCTTATCCCTGCGGTCTGGCATTGGCCCAATGATTGATTATATAGGATCGAAATATACTACACAACATATTAGTTAACATCAATCTATCAACATGAAAAGAAGCCTCAATGCACTAGCCATTCTAGCCACAACTTGTTTATTGTTAGCCAGTTGCGTTCCCACACGCAGACTCAAAGCCGCCCAGGCGGACGCTCAGACCCTCCGGGATGACAGCGCCAGGTTCGCCTCGCAGATAGCCGCCAACGAGCATACGATCGGGCAATTAAAACAACAGATCGGGGATTTGAACAAAAAAGTCGACGATCTCAACAACCAGGCCGGCTTGCTCAGCAGCGATGCCGCCAGCAAGCAGAATCAGCTGAATATGACCAAGGAACAGCTCGCCGACCAGCAACGCCGGCTGATCGCCCTCCAGGGTCTCATGGACCAGCAGAAAAAGGCGATCCAGGAGATCAGGAAAAAGATGAGCGACGCATTGGTCGGCTTCAACTCCAATGACCTCACCGTCTCCATCAAGAACGGCAAGGTATATGTCAGCCTTTCCGAAAATCTGCTCTTCCCCTCCGGCAGCGCCACGGTCAACCCTAAGGGTAAGGACGCCCTGAGCAAGCTGGCGCAGGTGCTCAACAGCAACCCCGATATCACCGTCGACATCGAAGGGCATACGGACTCCGTTCCCATCCACGGCCGCTACCAGGATAACTGGGCCCTCAGCACGGCCCGCGCCACGGCTATCGTCC
>JAMFRX010000092.1 GCA_026224995.1 Puia dinghuensis | reverse complement strand
GCCGCTGAGCATAGAAGTTCGACCGTTTCGCCGTCGAGAGACTGCTGATCTGCCGCTTCTCCACCAGCGCCATGTAATCGGTGGAGACCGCCGTCGCCAGCACCAGAGAGAATAACGCTTCCTTGTCATTCGGATTCAGGTCGGGGTGATGTTTGCGGGCCAGCTTCCGGTAGGCCGCTTTTATCTCGTCGGCCGTGGCGGTCTTGTTTATTCCCAATACTTTGTAATAATCTATGAAATCCATTATCCAGCCCTTTTTTTACAAAGGTAAGTGGTTTTGTCATGGACGGATGGGTGGCATGGTTTTTTTGGTCTTGTCCAAAAGGATGTTATGAAAAATTTGGGTGTATTAGTGTTCCTGGTGCTGGGGACTATGGCTTTTGCCAACTGTGGCCATTCGAGCTCGAATTCCGCGAACAGCGCCACCGATACCAGCTCCTCCATGGGTCCGGCGCCGGATAACAACAGCGCTAACAATCCCAGTCTGGCGGATACCGGGTATGAAAAGAATAAGACGCGGCCTATAACCGATACGATGAAACGGGATACGGCGGGGGGCCGGTGAGACGGCCGCAAGGCGTAGTACTGGCGGCAGCACCCAACAACCATGGCTCAGAATTCCTTGCTCATGGTAAAATAGAAGCGGCTTCCCTGGCCCGGTTCGGATTCCGCCCAGATCTTTCCGTCATGCAATTCCACGATCTTTTTGCAATGTGCCAGTCCGATGCCAGACCCTTCATATTGGGTCCGGTTATGCAGGCGTTGAAAGATGATGAATATTCTGTCCAGGTTTTGTTTTTCGATGCCGATGCCGTTGTCGCACACCTCGAATTTCCACCCGTTGCCTTCTGAGGTGGCAGAGACGGAGATCTCCGGCGACCGCTCCTTATGCCGGAATTTGATCGCGTTGCCGATCAGGTTTTGGAATAGTAGCTTTAGCTCGGTAGGGTAGGCGTAGAGGGCGGGCAGGTTCTGGTAGGTCACCATTGCGCCGCTCTCGCGGATGCTCTTTCCCAGGTCGGCCAGCACCTCGTCGAGAACCTCGTCACAGTCGACGGGCATGGCGGCTTTTTCGCGGCCGATGCGGGAGTAGTCCAGGAGGTCTTTGATCAGCACCTTCATCCGGTCCGAAGCGTGGGAGAGGTAGTTGAGATAGATATCGCCGTTGCCGCGAAGCTTTTCCTTGTATTCTTTCTGCAGGAGGTCGACGAAGCCTGAGATGGTCCGCAGGGGTTCCAGGAGATCATGCGAGGCGACGTAGGCGAACTGTTCCAGCTCTTTGTTCTTGCTTTCCATTTCGCTGGTTCGCTGGCGGACCTTTTTTTCCAGCGAGTTGTTGACTTCGCGATTTTCTTTTTCGAGCAGCTCCAGCTTGGCCGCCATCGAGTTGAAGCTATTGGCCAGCGTGCCGATCTCGTCGGTGGAATACGCTCTCGCCTTGCGGCTGAAGTCTCCGTTGCCTACCGCCTGGGCTGAGAGCAGGATCTCGCGCAGTCCTTTTTGTATGCCTCTGCTAACGGTGATGGCCAGGATGAGACCCGTGAATTCCACGGTAAAGGCCACGATGAACAACAGGCGGAGGACGACACTTTCCAGCCAGCGGGAGCCTTCGCCGAGCGTGAAGGAGAATTCGTCTTCCTGGGGCGTCAGCCGTTCGTTGAGCGGGTCGATCTCCTCCAGAATGGCGTTCACCCGTTCCTGTGAATAGGGAGTAGCATTGATCTCTTTGTGCAAGCGTTCGCCGAGGGCCAGGAAGCTCATGATCGTCTCGTCGGCCTTTGTCCAGGCGACGATGGCGCGGTGGATATATTCGTTGGCGTGAAAACGAAGAAAGAGTTGGACCATGCCGTCTGCATCTTCTTTGTCATTGCGGCCTTCGATGAAGCCTTGCCGGGCTTCGTCGAAATTGGGTTCGGGCTTGCTCAAAGCCATACGGGCCTTATGATCGCCCTGGGTAACCTTCATAAATCCCTGGAACTTAGCATAGTCGAGCTCATCGTGGGTCCGGGCATATTTGAGGAGCTGATAGAGGCCATCCTTTTGGGCTTTCGAATAGAGTCCCTCTCCGCCCACGTAAGCGCGAACGGAAGAGAGGGTGTGGATAGAGAAAAAAAGCACAACAAGCTCTACGACGATAAGCAGTGCCATGATCCCGACGGTGAAATAGAGCTTTTTGGCGATGGGGATGTTCTTGAACCATCCGAATACGGAACTTTTCATAATAAGGGCTTTGTGCGACAGGTCGGGGGGGTGGTGTAAAATAGGGAAGTTGTTTGAGAAAACAAAGAAACCCGGCCGCTATCGAGCGAGCCGGGTTTTGACCATAATCCCTGAAACCAATAAAATTAAAATTCGATTAACTTATCCGTCGTTGCGACCCATGAACCGTGAGGGCATAGATGCTCCCTACGATACAGGCGAAGCTGGCGATGATCATTAGATGTGAAAGATCATATTCTTCTGCCCTGAAAAGGTGATATCCGGTAAGTCCATTGGCGACGACTGCGATCAGCAGGACGAGTGTTATTAGGTATCTCATACTATTCTTTTTATTATAGAAGTGGGTGGAAGAGGGAAGTTTACTAATGAAATCATAAAGCCATACCTTTAGCTTGCTATGAAGCTTAAAATACTAATTACCCGGCCTTTATTCCCTGATGTAGTAGACAGGCTGCGGGAGTACTTTGATGTCACCGTTAACGAAGGGCCGCGGTATAATTCCGACGAGCTGCGGGCTGCCTTGCAGGGAATGAGCGGCGCCGTCGTGGCCGGTGGGGAGAAGATCGACGATCAGGTGCTGCAGGGATTGACTGGGCTGAAAGCCATCTGCGTCTCTGCCGCCGGCTATAACAATGTAGATGTGGCGGCCCTTACACGTGCCGGGATCATCGGGACGAATTCTCCCGGCCCTGCGGACGAGACCGTTGCCGACTTTGCGTGGGGGCTGATGATAGCCACTGCCCGCCGGCTTGTAGAGGCGGCGCACTGGGTGGACCAGGGGCAGTGGAAGGGGAATGTAGGAAGCCGGCTATTCGGCTCTAACCTTTGCGACAAGACCCTGGGTATCCTGGGGATGGGACGTATTGGTCAGGCCATTGCCCGCCGGGCCATAGGGTTCCGGATGACGGTCCTCTATCACAATCGTCGTCGGCTCGATGCAGCCGTCGAAGCGGAGTGCCGGGCCGCCTATAGAACGAAGGAGGACCTGCTCGGCCAGAGCGACTACGTGATGCTGGCCATGCCTTTTTCTGCCGAGAATTATCATCTTATCGGAGCGGCGGAGCTACGGTTAATGCGGTCCTCCGCCATGCTGTTCAACATTGCTCGTGGCGGGCTGATCGACGAGGCTGCACTAGCCGCTGCCTTGCGGGATAAGACCTTGGCTGCCGCGGGGCTCGACGTATTCGAGGCCGAGCCGGTGATCCATCCCGGCTTGATGGGGCTGCCCAATGTCGTGCTGACACCGCATATCGCCGGCGCAACGGCCGAGGCGCAGCATGGGCTCGCCAGCCTGGCTGCGGACAACATGATTGCGGCGCTGGGGCTCGGGCCCCAGGCAGGGAAGCCGCCTTCTGTATTCAATCCCGAAGTGCTGAAGGGGAAGTGAACTTTTGCATATTTTATCGGCCCTGCAAATTGTTTTGCCAGTTAGCGAATCATCCGGTGTAAATTCGTTCCATGAAGCTATTGCGTATAGTAATCCTCCTTTTATTAACCGTCGGTGTGGCTATCCAATTCATCCGGCCGCCATTGGACAATCCACCAGTGACGGCTGACCTGCAGGCGCCGCCGGAAGTGAAGGCGATACTCCAACGGGCGTGCTATGACTGTCATTCCAACCAGACGCAGCTCAAGTGGTTCGACGAGCCGGCGCCGGCCTACTGGCTTGTCGCCAAAGACGTGAAGGATGGCAGGCAGGCGTTGAACTTCTCCAATTGGGACAGCCTGCCGAAGGGGCAGCAGGCGGCAAAGCTATTCGAATCCATCTTTCAGATAGAGCAAATGGGTATGCCCCTGAGCTCCTATACGTTTCTGCATCACGGGGGTATCATCAGCTCTGCGGAGATGTCGGTGCTCAAGCAGTATATAGGTTCGTTGGCTTATCATCCTGTGGTCGATACGTCCCGGGACCGGGTCGCCGACACACAATATTCTCAATGGATAGGCCTTTCGGGGCCTGCTGCTGTCAAGGATGCCTACAATGGGATCAGCTATAGCGAGCTGGCCGGCTGGCCCGGGTGGCAGGCCCTGAGCACCACAGAACGATATGACAATGGAACGCTGCGGGTGATCTTTGGCAATGATGTTGTCGTAAAAGCTATCCGGGCGGGCCAGACGAATCCTTTTCCGGACGGCGCCATCTTCGCCAAGGTCGCCTGGGACCAGCGGTTAGATGACTCTGGCGAGATCCGGGCTGGCGCCTACAAACAAGTGGAATTCATGATCCGCGATGACAAAAAATATGCCTCCTCTTTCGGCTGGGGCTGGGCGCGCTGGGTGGGTGGATTGGCGATGAAGCCTTATGGGAAGGATGCGTCCTTCGTCACCGAATGCATGAACTGTCACCGGCCTTTGGGCAAGACCGACCATACGTTTACATTTCCGCTGGCCGATACGCTGCGGCTCTATGACCACGCGGCTTCGCTGCCGGATAGTCTTGGCTCTTTGCCATTGCGGAGCAAGGTCATCACCTCTTTTGTGAATAGCCGCGAGGGGACGATGTCTACGCTGTATGGCAATGACCTGGCGGTTCGGACCTCCAGGGGTGGGC
>JAMFRX010000743.1 GCA_026224995.1 Puia dinghuensis | reverse complement strand
GTGACGGCTACGGCTACGGTGCAGGTGATCGTGAATCCTGCGCCGGTTGTACCGGGTCCGCCTTCGGCAAATGCGGGGTCGGATCAGACCATTACCTTGCCTACCAATAGCGTGAGCCTGACGGGCAGCGGTAGCGAGACCAATGGTACGATCGTCTCCTATGCCTGGACGCAGGTAAGTGGTCCTTCGACGGCGGCGATCGGATCGGCCGGTGCGGCGACGACGACGGTTAACAGCCTTGTGGCCGGTGTATATAAATTCCAGCTGACGGTGACAGATAATAGCGGGGTGACGGCGAGCGATGTCGTGTATGTGACGGTGAACGCGGCGATCGTGCCGGGTCCGCCTTCGGCCAATGCGGGCACTACGCAGACCATTACCTTGCCTACGAATAGCGTGAGCCTGACGGGCAGTGGTTCCGAGACCAATGGTACTATCGTTTCCTATGCATGGACACAGCTGAGCGGTCCTTCCACGGCGACCCTTGGGTCGGCTGGGCAGGCTACCACGACGGCCGACGCGCTGGTGCAGGGTACCTATAGGTTCCAGCTGACGGTGACGGATAATAGTGGTGTAACGGCTACGGCTACGGTGCAGGTGATCGTGAATCCTGCGGCGGTTGTGCCGGGTCCACCTTCGGCTTATGCGGGCGCTACGCAGACCATTACCTTGCCTACGAATAACGTGACGCTGACGGGCAGCGGTTTTGAGACCAATGGCACGATCGTCTCCTATGCGTGGACGCAGCTGAGCGGTCCTTCGACGGCGACCCTTGGGTCGGCTGGTCAGGCGACGACGACCGTCGATGCGCTGGTGCAGGGTACTTACCGGTTCCAGCTGACGGTGACGGATAATAGTGGGGTGACGGCTACGGCGACGGTGCAGGTGATCGTTAATCCTGTGGCGGTTGTGCCGGGTCCGCCTTCGGCGAATGCGGGATCGGATCAGACCATTACTTTACCTACCAGTAGTGTTACGCTGACGGGCAATGGTTCCGAGACCAATGGCACGATCGTCTCTTATGCGTGGACGCAGCTGAGTGGTCCTTCGACCGCAGCCATCGGTACGGCCGCTGGACAAATGACGGCGATCAATGGTCTTGTGCAGGGGGTATATGAATTCCAGCTGACGGTGAGAGATAATTCCGGGGTGACGGCGACGTCGACGGTGCAGGTGACGGTGAACCCTCACCAGCCGCCCGTGGCCAATGCAGGTCCGGACCAGACTACGGCGCTCACGTCCGGGGTTCAGCTGGACGGGTCTGGCAGCTACGATCCGGGAGGCACGATCGTGAGCTATACCTGGGTGCAGGAGTCGGGCTTAGGTGGTGTCACGATAAGCGGTGAGAATACCGTTTCGCCTACCCTTTATGGATTGGTGCCGGGAGTATATGTCTTCCAGCTCACTGTAAAAGATAATACGGGTGCGACAGCGAGTGACGAGGTGACGATCACGATAACCAGTACCAGTGGCGGCGGCGCCGATTCCACGAGTGGCGTGGCGCCGGTAGCGGTGGTGGGCAAGGACACGACGGTCTACTATCCGAATAACGATACGGCCGTGCTGATCGGCAGCGCCAGCTATGCATCCACGGGCACGATTACCGGCTACAGCTGGACGCAGCTTTCTGGTCCCAATGAAGTTTCGATCACCAACAGCGGTTCGGCCGTGGGTATGGTGGCCGGGATGGCACCGGGAGACTATGCCTTCCAGCTAACCGTGACCGGCAGTACCGGCGGAACGTCGACGGCTACGATGACGGTACATGTGATGGACCAGGAGCGGACCAGTGATGTTACACAGCTATATCCCAACCCAGTGCAGGTCGGACAGCAGGTGACCATCACGGGCACGAATGGGTATACCGGCCAGGTGAAGTTCCTGATATTAGACATCAGCGGGAAGGTGATAAAAACGGTGGTTATGGATAAACAGGCGCCGTACTTTACACAGACGATCAATGTGAGCGGGTTCAGCCGTGGAACCTATGTCATCTGGGTGCAATTCTATATCGACAAGAAGCCGCTGGCGCTTAAGCTGGTAGTGGACTAACAGAAAAGGATCAACGTTCTATAAAGATAAACCCCCGTGAAGGGGGTTTATCTTTTATTGTTTTTCAAAAAGCAGGATCGGATACTCTCCTTTGAGGCCGAACTTTTCCGGATTCTCATCCTCTTTTTTGTACAGCCATTCCAGTATTTGCCGTCCGAACAGCGCTTTGTGGATATAGATCTTCATAAACCGCACGTCGACGCTGCGCCAGACCTTTAGCTGGAAGGGAAAGGGCAGGTGGGTCTTAAAGTATTCGTATGGATGGGCGTAGAAATACAGCATTTTTTCCGGATCCTTTTTGTGCGCCAGCCGGCTGAAAAGGCGGCTTGTCCGGTTGCGTATGAACGAAAAACCACGAACGGGAAGGAGCCAGGCGTTCATCCAGGGCGAATGTTTGAACCATTCGTAGACGATCACTCCTTTGGCCTTGGGCGCCAGGATGCGGTACAGCTCCTTCATGGCGGTGACCTGTTCGTCTTTGGGGATATGGTAGATCGTGTTGAGGGAAATAAATCCGTCGATGGAATTATCCTTGAACGGCATGTTGGTCATGTCGCAGAGAACGCAGAGGGCTTTATCCCCCAGCTTTTTCTTGGCCTCGGAAAGGGCCTGGAAGGAAAAGTCGACACAAATGCGATAGGTATAATTGGCGGAATATTGCAGGTAATCGTCGAACTGCAGGGCGCCGGAAGCGGCGTCGAGCATGTATTTGCCGCTGGGATTAAGAAAGCTATTCACCCTGTTGTGACATTTCCTGATATAATCTTTGGATACGTCGCGGAGGTCTTCGAAGATCACGGCGTCTTCGTAGTTGCCTTGTTCATCGGTGAACCAGCCTTTTTGATCATAGAAATCCTTGACGAGCTGCTTGTCGGCGCCGATGGTTTCGCGAAGGATGTTGTCACGGGAGTCTACAAGGGCCAGGTCCTTCAGCAGTAAAATAATGCCGCGGATGATGGGAAAGATATACACTCCATTCACGGAAATGAGCGCCTGATCAATAGGGGTGCCAAAAGGCTTTCCATCGGCCTGCCACACGGCATTGGCTTTGATCTTTTGATTAAGCGTTTCCATTTCGCGGGCGTCGAGGGCTCGCAGGTCGCTTCCGGTAAAAGGGCATTTCAGGATCGCTATCCATTCCATAAGCTTCGGGGGTTTTGGCGAAATTAATCTATTTTAAATGATCTTTTTTCTGCTCGAAATCGTTGACTGCCTGGTAAAACGGGATCATGCAATTTTCCCAGCTATGGGTCCGCGCGAAACGCATCCGTTCCTGTTCCATGGCAGGTGTGTTTTGCCCGAGGGCTTTTTGCAATAAGGCAGGATACTCTTCCGGTTGTTCTGCCAGGTAAGCATGGTCTTTGAATATCTGCATAGCCACGGTATTGGTCGCAACAACGGGTTTGCCCATTGCCAGGTACTCGTCGATCTTCAAGGGGTAATTCCCTTTGGTGATCTCGTTTTTGCGTTGCGGATTGATACAGACGTCGAAGGCAGCTACATAGGAAGCCAGCTGGGCAAAGGGCTTACCGCCCAGGAAATGGACATTGGGTATATTGTGCAGGGTGCTTTGGCGAAAGACGTCGTCTTCCGGTCCTACGAGCACAACATTCCACGCGGGCAGCGCCCGGGCAAACAAGGCGATGATCTCCGGGTCCAGCCGTTCTGAATCAAGGGCCCCGATATAACCGACGATGGGATGGGGGATGTCGGCTATATCCTGGGGTTTGCCAACTATTTTTTCGGGGTCGAAATATTCGAAGTCGCAGCCCTGGCCCATATAATAGGAGCGGGGGTTGATGCCTTCGCTGTATTGGGTAAAGTATAGGGAGTTGGTCAGTACCACATCGGCTTTGCGGATCAGCTCCGGTTCCAGCACCGTGGCATGCTTCTTCCAATAGGCGAAGCCCTGCAGGAAGTCCCGGAGGTAATAAATATAGACGGAGGGGTTCAACAGCTCTTTAAGGTAGAACCCGTTGTAGATATCGTTGTCGTTGAACAGGATGATGTCGGTGAAACCCAGGGTGGTCATCGCCTCGCGGATATTGCGGGAAAACCGGCGATTGTTGATATGGTCGACCAGGCGAAAGACGGCGGTGCTGGGCAGCCAGTTTACGGACTCGATGAGCGAGCCCGGATAAAATTCCCAGAGATTTTCGGCGATCGGCTTGAGCCTTTCCTGGCCTGTCCGAAGCACCTCCATATGGGGTTGGAGCTTAGGATCGGGGTTTTTGGCGTGATAGGCTTTGCGCTTGATCGGGACGTTCACATAGAGCACACGGTTATGCTGTGCCAGCAGGGTGGCTATATTCTTCGCATTGCATCCGGTTTTAAAATACCAGGGCTGAAGGCCGACCATGACGATATCTCTGCCATATATGCCGGGAATGGTCTGGGTCATCAAGAGCGTTAACGCATTTTTATTCCAAAATATTGTTTTTTCTGCGGATCCATGAGAAGGGCGAGGGCCTGTCCCAGCAGGAGCAGGAACAAGGGCTCGATCTCATAGCGGAAACGCATATTCTCGTAGTGTTCCAGGAGCGAGCTCACCAGGAAGACATAACCGATGGTGCTAAAGGCGAAAAGGCTGAGGAGGGAGATTCGTTTCTGTTTGACCGCATTCCGCAGAAGGAGGTAAACGACAGCCAGGTAGACAAGCAATTTTGGCAAGGCGGACAGGACAACGGCTATTCGTCGCTGTTCTTTACCGGCGGCGAAATGAGACAGATTGAAGGAATAGAGGAGATCGTAGTATTTGATCTTTTTTGCTTCGGGCTCTGAGAAGGGGTATCTGGTTGCCGGAGCAAAGAACAGGATGGAGGATTGAAGCACATTTTTGAGGTAGCCCGCTGGATGTGCTTTGACGAATGCCTTGCTGGCCGCCATGTACTGTTGGGACACCTGGATGTAGCCGACGGCGTTCAGGTTGCTGGAGCCATCGCTTTTTGTCTCGGAGAGCAGGTCACGGTCATCGAGGCCGGCGTATTTTTTTTCCTGGGGGCCGGAGATAAAGGGCCGGTAATAGTGGAGGTCGGAAAAGGGTTCGAAGGCTTCGATACGGGAGGAATCCTTTACCGGGGCATCGTGGAAAACGGTGCGGGCCATGTTCATGCCGACCCAGGAAGAAGTGGAGAACTGGCTAAAAAGCAGGTAATTCTTTACGTACCAGCCGGACACGAAAAGGATTGCGAGCAGCAAGCCGATGAACAATGGCCGAAAGGCGATGGTTTTCCGGAGCCCGAACAAGAGGATGGCGCCCAGGACGACGAGCCAAACGAGATGGTACATGCTCCGGGTGAGGCAAAGCAGGGCCAGGGGAATGCAGATACCCGCCACGTTCTTCCATAAGCCGCCACGGTCCGGGCCTGGAATCCGAAGTCCGGGGGCCTGCTGAAGGCGGAGGACAAACAACGCGCTGATCAGCAGGAGCATAGAGATGAATGTGGTATAGAATAATTCGGTCTCGAAGATCAGGAGCGCAGGGCTAAGGAGGTAAACGAGCGTTATCGCCAGGGGTATCCAGGAAGGCCGGGTCGCGGTGCGTTTTAGTAAGGTAAACAGCAACAGGCTGTTGGTCAAAGAGATCAGCTTGAAAAGGAGGGCAAAGGCGGTAGGGGCGTGGGAGCCGGAAACCTTGAGCACGAGTCCCAGCAGAAAATTGAACAGGGGGGGTTGAGCGTGATCGTACCAGAGCCCCTGGCCCAGGTGGTGGCGGAGGGTGTCCGTGTCGAGATATTGCCAATAGATGAACAGGGCATTGAAGCGGAAGTGCAGACCGAAAAGCGGTAGGAATAGACGGGAAACCAGGAATGCGAGGATCAGAATAATAATTTCCGTACGGTAGGTCTGTTTTTCCGTGGAGGTCATGCTCAAATACATTTTCTTTATCTCCGCCCCAAAATAGCCAAAAAATGCAATAAATGTGGAAAAATTATATTTTGAAATTATTGTTAATAAAACTACCTTTAGACAACTCCAGAATGCAATATCTCTTCGTTAAAGCCCGATCTGCTTACCAACACGCCACGTTTATTGTAAACCCTTTTAAAATTTCTCACATGAAGTTGGTCAAGAAAATTGCGTTTTGTGCGATCATTGCCACCCCTCTCTTTTTGGTTCCCAAACAAAGTCACGCCGGGATCTTGGGTGATCTATTAGGCGCTATCTTTGGAAATGATAACAGGAAAAAAGATCCCCCAAAGCCCACGAGCAACAGCGTTCCCCTGGACGGTGCTACGATCGTTCTGATGGCGGCAGGCCTCGGGCTTGGTACGAAGATGCTATTGGGCAACAAACGGAAGGATGTTGAAACCGTTACCATATAGGTTACAGATCCCTCGCCCCGTAGCGCTCTTTTTTCTCAAGGCTTTTCTGGTCTTTATCGTCTGGAAAGCAGTTTATCTTTTGTGGTTGATGCCCAGCGGCCTGCTGGATACACCCTTGACCCATTCGGTAGGGGCGGGAACGGTAGCTACACTAAATTTTTTCGGCGGGCATGGCCGGTTCAGCCCGGTGCCCGGTTTCGAGACACAGGACCTGGATGGTGGAAGTGTCCATTTTGCCGTGACGGATATCTATTTCAACGGGCAGAATACCTTACGGATCGCCAGTGCCTGTAATGGACTGGAGCTGATGGTTTTGTATGTCGCCTTTTTGTTCTGTTATCCGGGCCGGCCCTCTCGCCGGTGGGGATTTGCCGGCGGCGGCCTTTGTCTCATTTTCCTGTTGAATATTCTGCGTTGTTCTTTGCTGGTATGGATCTCTATGCGTTACCGGCAATATCTTGATTTTTCCCACCATTTTTTCTTTACGTTCCTGATTTATGCCTGTATCTTTCTGTTGTGGTGGCGCTATGCGGCGAAGCCGCGGGGGGCGGCCATAGGCTAGAAACTTACCCTATGCAACAAGCTCACAAAAAGAAGCTGATTTTTTGGATTGGCCTGCTCGTCATCGCAGCGCTTTATGGCTTTTATTACCTTTTCTTTCTCTATGGCATTTCGTTGGACATGCCCCTCAGGGGTCGACACATCCTTAAGTTCCTGTTCATCCTGGGGGTCTATGGCGTAGGTTTCCTTTGTCTCAGGGGGTTTGCGGAGCCGTGGATGCTTCGAACCTGGCATGCGGCCTATCTGCTGATCCTGCTGGTACTGCTTGGCCTTGGCGGCTATGACTGGATGATCGCGCGAACGCCCCTGGCCTTGCGGGAAATCGCGGGCAGTCTGCAGGACTTCCTGGTTTCGCCCTTACTTTATGTAGGACTGCGTTATTTGAATATGCTAAAATCCTTGAAATAGAGGATCGCGATGAAACTGGCGCCCCAAAGCAGAAGGCTGATCTGTATGAAGCGATCCTTATAGAGGATGCTGGTCGGGGATCCGGAATCGGATTTGATATAGATGATCTGGAGGTACCGCATGAGCCCTGCCATGACGAAGAGGCAGGTGTAGTAAAGGCGGTAAGTACCCAATCTGGTCTTGACCTCCGGCGACATCGTGTACATGAAATAAGAAACGATGATCACCGCGGAGACGAGCGACAGCAGGGTATTCATGAACTCCAGGTTATAGCCTTTTATGGACTTGCGCATATCCGTGCCCGAGCTAAGTTTGAGGAGCACATCGTCCCTCCGCTTGCCGATGGCCATGAATACGGCCAGCAGGAATACCATAATGATGATCCATTCCGAAAGCGGGACAAGAGCAATGACGGAACCCGCCTTTATGCGCAGCACAAACCCTATAGCCAGGATCATGATATCCAGGATCGACACGGCCTTGAGACCGAGGGAGTAGGCCAGGTTGATGATAAAGTAGATGGATAATACAAAAAGAAATTTATCCCTGATCCACCAGGCCAATCCAAAGCCCGCCAGAAGGAGGATGGCGCAAATAACCAGTGCGGATGCGGGGGATACGGCGCCGGATGCCAGGGGACGTTTGCATTTTACAGGATGCTTGCGATCGTCCTCGCGGTCCCGGTAATCATTGATGATGTAGATGCTGCTGGCGATGCAGGAAAAGGCGATAAATCCGTAAAAGACGTGCAGTAATTTGGTTGTGTCACCAAACTCCCCGCCAAAGAAGAGGGGAATGAACAAGAACAAATTCTTTGCCCAATCTTTGGGCCTTAATAATTTAAGATATGCCACGGGATATGATTAACGAATGAAAGATAAAAAAAAGTATCGTGGAAATTGGGTATTTCAGCGAAAAGGCTTGTAAAAGGCGGTTTGTGCCAGCTGCAGCATTGGCCGGTCGCCGGAACTATCGCCATAGGCGCTGATATGAAGATAGTCGGTGAGCCGATATACTTGGGTGATCCTCGCGACTTTTTCCTCTCCGTGGCAGTTGCGTTCGTTGATCCTGCCTGTAAGGCTATCGTCCGTAACCTGGAGGCGGGTGGCGATCAGCTCTATTGACAGGGAGTCGGCCCAGGGCTTGATCCAATTTTCCGGGGAGGCGGAGACGATGACGACGATAGCGCCCTTTTGGCGCAGGGTCTCGATCTCTTTCAAGGCTTTCGGCCGGATAAGGGTAGGGATGACCTCGGCCGCAAAGCGGTTACAGGTCTCCTGAAAGGCCGGGAGGCGCGTTCCGCGGAAGAACCAGGTGAGTATCCGTTCTTTAGCCGCCTGATTGGAGACGAGCTTTAGCTTTAGCGCGATCAGCCAGGGGCCGTTGAGCAGGAAACCGGTGTAGAATCGAAAACGGCCTTTGCTGAATTTGATAAATTCCAGGAGTGTATCCTTGGTGGTGATGGTGCCGTCGAAATCGAAGAAGGCAATAGTCTGACTCACAATTTCATCTTTTTGAACTGGAATTCGGGAATATTCCGGATGATCAGCATGATCCATCGCCACATCCCTTTCACGAAGATCGTATTTTTCTTACGGAGCGTTGCGTTGTAGACGGCGGCGGCCACTAGTTCGGGAGTGGCTGTAAGCGGCTTGGGCAGCGGCATTCCTTCTGTCATCCGGGTGTAGACGAATCCGGGCTGGACGGTAAGGACATGGACGCCGTGGTGGTAGAGGCGGTTGCGGAGGCCGGAAAGGTAGGCCGTAAAGCCGGCTTTGGCGCTGCCGTAGAAATAGTTGCTCATACGGCCTCGCTCACCTGCCACCGAGCTTATGCCGACGATGGTGCCTTTGCCCTGAGAAACATAATATTCCGCTATGCTATTTAGAATAGAGACGGCGCCTGTATAATTCACCATAATGATCCGACCCGCCTCTTTCCAATCGGATTGCGCTTGCTGCTGGTCTCCGAGGTATCCGAAGACGCATATGGAAATATCCGGCTTGACCGGCAGGGAGCTGAAGAACGCGGCATGTGTTAACGGCTGCTCTGCGTCAAATTCGTGCAATGTCGATTTCACCGGGTAGCGAATGGACAGATCCGATTGCAGCGCAGCGAGCTTAGCGGGGTTACGGGCTGCCAATTGCAGATCATAGCCGGCTGCCGCAAATTTGCGGGCGATAGCAACGGCCATGTCCGAACTGGCTCCCAAAATCAGAACAGTCGGCATGTATAATTTTATCGCGAAAAGTACAAACAAAAAGACAAATACTATAATATTGTATTGAAATAATATCAATTAGATAATCCCCATCCATGACGCGAACCCTGGCTGTGAGAATCGAGGTGCTGACGATCCTGTTATTTGCTTGTGTGCCCTTATTCCTCCATTTACCTTATCGGGTAAATATCTTCCTATCCTGGGAAGGGGCTTATCGTATGAGCCAGGGACAGCTGCCGTTCAGGGATTTTGGTCTTCCGCTGGGCGGCATGTATTGGGTGATACCGGCGGTATTCTTCAAGATCTTCGGTCCGGCCATGATCACGTTGGTGAAGGCGCAGGTGCTGATCAATATCCTGGCGGGGCTTTCTTTCCGATCGATCTTACGAAGTCTTGCTGTCGACAGAGGCATCCGATTCGTATCGGTCTTGCTTTTTTGCGTGTCGTATTCTTTCTTCAACTTCTGGCCCTGGTACAATCATTCCGTCATCGTTTACGAACTGGTGTCGCTCGCCTTTTTGTTCCGGTATTTCCGGACTGACGATACCGGTGATGGTGGCCGCTACCGGCTGGGGTGGCTGGCTGGCGCCGCTTTTTTTACCTGTTGCTCCTTTCTGACGAAGCAGGATGGGGGTGGGCTGGCCTTTATGGTGGCGTGCTGGGTGCTGCTGGTGGATGGCTTTTTACAGCGGAAATGGCTGCCGCTGCTGGTATATGCGGCAAGCTTTTTCATTTTGCTGGCGCTGATCGTCCTGCCGTTCGCTTCGCATGGCTTCGGATACTGGTTCAATCATGGCCAGCCGCCGCATTCCTCACGCGTATCCCTGTTCGATATTCTCGATGAGCTCTTTAGCGCTTCGGCCTGGATAAAATTCTATTTCTTTTTGCTGACGGTGCTGATCGTAGCGCGCTGGCGCAGCCGGGCGGCCCTGCAAGTGGATAGGGCTCAGGTTTTGCTGGTGGCGCTGACGCTTGGCATTCTCGGCGAGGCGGCGGTGCTGCAGGTGACGAGCTATACGCCCCCGGATAACAATATCTTCTTTCACAGCTTTGCATTCGCCTGCGTCTTCTCGCTGGTGGCGCCGTTGTTGTCGATCCGCCCGGAAAGACCATTGATGGTGCTGCTGCTTTCGTTAGGTGTCTTATTCTGGTGGAGCGGCGCGTGGTGGAACTATACACAGCGGATCGTGGCAAAATTCCTTCCACAAAAAACAATCGGGACCGTCTCGCCTACCGGAGAAAACGTGGTCAATAAAGACACCTATCGGATCAACCTGGATACCACGAAGGAAATTCCCATGGATCAGTGGGTGGAATGCGGGCTGCCGGCTTTCCGGAAGATCACTATGCCTGCACCCACGGCTGCGGGTATCCACCGTCTGCTGGATATGGACCTTATCCGCAGCTACCGGCAAGGGCGCCAGCCGGGCGATCCTCCGGGCGATCTGCGGGTACTGAACATGTGCGAGCTGACGCCGCTGGCAGCGGAGATACCCTTCCGGCTGGAGCGGAACTCCCAATTGCCGTTGTGGTATCATCTGGGGGTAGGAATGTTCAACCGTCAGGCCGATACGTTCGAGACCAGGATCCGGCAGCACTACTATGACCTGGTCCTCTTTGAATACGTCCCCACCTTAAATAATTTTTATCCTTTCCGGGTACGGGATTCGTTACGGCTGAACTACTCGCAGGTGGACTCTTTCCCTGCTCCCAGGCGGGGGGTGGAGACGCAGGGGATCATTGAAGTTTTTGTGAAGCCGAGGGGTTAAATTTGTCCATTATTCCAACTGTTGCATCCATATTGGGGAATCCCATAGAGTACCTCAAGGGCGTAGGACCTTTGCGAGCCGAGCTGTTGAAAAAAGAGCTGGGCATTTTTACGTTCAGGGACCTGCTGGAGCATTTCCCTTACCGGCATGTAGACAGGACGAAGATCAACCTGGTCCGGGAGATCCGGCCCGATACGGAGTTTATCCAGGTCGCCGGCCGGATAACGAGCGTCAACGTGCTGGGGGAACAGCGTAGCCGCCGGCTGGTAGCCGAGCTGCGGGATGCGACCGGCGTGCTGGAGCTGGTGTGGTTCCAGGGGGTCAATGGTGTCCAGAAGCTGGTACAGGTGGGCGGGGAATTCCTGGTATACGGCCGGGTAGGCTTTTTCCAGGGCAGCCCGCAGCTTACACATCCGGAGATAGAGGCCTTTCAGGGCCAGGTAGCCGACAGGCCGGAATACCTGGAACCGGTGTACCCCACCACGGAAAAGCTGAAGATCAGGGGCCTGGGTGGGCGGCAGTTGGGAAAGCTGACGCAGGTTCTTTTGAACATGTTGAAAGAGAGAGACTTACCAGAAAACTTGCCTGAGGCGGTAATGGCCTATCCCGATCCCGATACAGGGCTCCCGCAGCGTTGGGTATCCAGATATGAGGCCTACCGGCAGGTACATTTCCCACAGGATCCCATGGTATATAAAGCTGCAGTAAGACGGCTGAAATTCGAGGAGCTGTTTGTTGCGCAGGTGCGGCTGGGGCTGATCAAGTCGAGGCGGCACCGCTCCTCGCATGGGGTCGTTTTCGCCCAAGTGGGGGATATGTTCAACGGTTTCTATACCAAGCATTTACCATTCGAGCTTACGGGCGCCCAAAAGCGGGTGCTCCGGGAGATCAGGAAGGATACGGGAAGCGGCCGGCAGATGAACCGGCTATTGCAGGGGGACGTGGGCAGCGGAAAGACCATTGTCGCCTTGCTGGCGATGCTGCTGGCGGTGGATAACGGTTTTCAGGCCTGCCTTATGGCGCCTACGGAAATACTGGCAAGACAGCATTATGAAGGGATATCCGCCTTGCTGAAGGAGCTGCCGTTGGAGGTGAGGCTCCTGACAGGCTCTTCCCGGTCGAAGTCCAGGAAAGAGGCGCTGCGGCTGGCGCAGGAGGGCAGCCTGCACATTTTGATCGGGACGCATGCCGTGCTGGAGGATCCGGTACAGTTCCAGCGGCTGGGGCTGGTGATCGTGGATGAGCAGCACCGGTTTGGCGTTGCACAGCGGGCCCGGCTCTGGAAAAAGGCCGAAATACCGCCCCATGTGCTGGTGATGACGGCCACCCCGATACCCCGGACGCTGGCGATGACCGCCTATGGTGATCTGGACTATAGTGTCATGGACGAATTGCCCCCCGGAAGGCAACCAATATCTACCTTCCATCGTTTCGAGGAAAGGAGGTCCCAGGTCATGGATTTCCTGAAACATGAGATCGGAAAGGGCCGGCAGGCTTATATTATCTTCCCGCTGATAGAGGAATCGGAAAAAATGGACTATGAGAACCTGGAAAAGGGGTACATTAACGTTAAAGCCTGGTTTCCAGAGCCAAAATATTGGATCAGCAGGGTCGATGGGCGGCAGAAAGCGGCGGAGAGGGATACCAACATGCGGCGGTTCGTGAATGGTGACACGCAGATCATGGTAGCCACGACGGTGATAGAGGTAGGGGTCAATGTGCCGAATGCGACGGTCATGGTGGTGGAGAGCGCCGAGAAATTCGGCTTGTCGCAGCTGCACCAGCTCAGGGGACGGGTAGGCCGGGGAGCGGAAAAGAGCTTTTGCATCTTGTTAACAAGCCATCGTCTTGGGCGGGAAGCGAGAGAGCGGATGGGTATCCTTACCGAGACGGACAATGGCTTCAAAATTGCAGAAAAGGACCTCGAGATCCGGGGTCCCGGGGATATAGAAGGTACCCGCCAGAGCGGGCTGCTGAACTTTAAGATCGCCAATATTGTTCAGGATCGGGAGTGGCTGGAGCTGGCACGGGAGAGGGCTGCGGAATTGCTGGAGAAGGACCCGGAACTGGTGACGGCGGAGAATAGGGAGCTGAAGGCCTTCTTACAGGCGCAGCAAGGCAGGACGGCCTGGAGCAAGATTTCATAGGTTATACGCACAAAAATCTGAAATTGGGAAGAATAAGCCTTTTTGTTACATGGCTATTATTATCGGTCCTTCGCCTCTCAGCACAATCCGGTGGCTATTCCTACCTTGAATTTGTCGAGAACAAAGGGCAATGGGACTCCGTTATCAAATTCCGCGCGGACCTGGGTGCGGGAAACGTCTTTATCGAAAAGAATGGTTTTACGATCCTGCAGCATGATACCAACGATCTCAAGCGTATCCATGAGCTCATGCATGGGGGCACGGGGGTAAAGACAGGGCCGGTCGGCGCGGTCCCTAAGACAGCGAGGGCCGGGGGGAAGCCCCTTAGCGGACCAGGGTCCGGCGCTGCCGGCGATCCGTTCCTGCTTCATGCTGTCGCGATGACGCAGGGTGACGGTGTCCTTCTGGCCGGCGGCGATGGGCGCGCCGGTCGCGGAAATGGAATCGACCTTAGCACCTTCGAGCGTGTCGAAATCAACGGTGATGCCGAAGGGCGTACCGACTTCGTCCATGCGGCGGTAGCGGCGGCCGATGGCGGCGGTGTCGGTGTAGGCGACCTTGGTGAGCGGTTGGAGGGTCTTGTAGATGTCCTTCGCGATGGCCACCAATTCGGGCTTGTTCTTGAGCAGCGGGAAAATGGCGGCCTTGATCGGGGCG
>JAMFRX010000742.1 GCA_026224995.1 Puia dinghuensis | reverse complement strand
TTCAAGGAGCTCAAGGGGCGGTCCGCGCTGTTCTACATCATAGTGACGGTGCATCCGTACAAGCGGGTGCCTTATGGCGCTGCCGATCCCGGCGAGCTGCCGCCCCGGGTGCCATTCACCCGGCCGTTCTTCTCCGTGGACCTCGTGGCCGTGGAAGAGGTGACGCGGAACAAGCCCGGCGGTTTCCAGCTCGTGGTAGGAAAGGTGCGGATGGAAGAGCTGCGGGCGCAGCTGGAAGAAGATTATATCCCACCCTGTCATAATATCGCGAGCCATGGCGACCTGCTGGAGATCCATGCGGCTATGGAGCAGTTCCTGGGGAAGATGGAGAACTGGGCCATCCAGATCCTGCAGAAGATCTTTCAGAAGAAGCAGGCCAACGACCTCAGCACGATCGTACAGAAGATGTGCGAGCAGCTGCTGGTGCTCACGGCCGCGCAGCTGGCCGAGCTCAAGTCCGTGGGTATCGTGCAGGCGCCGGTATGGCTGGTGAGCAAGGCGGCCGCTATGGCGAGGCTGATCAAGAATATCCTGGACACGTATATGGGCAGCGGCAAGGAAGAGCTGGTCAACTATTTTACGGAATGGTGCAATATCAGCCAGGGCGACCTGGAGGGGGCCATCACGGGCCTGGCCAATTATCAATATGACCATTTGGACATAAATGGTACAGTGGAGAAGATCACGGTGTTCTCCAAGATCTTTAGCCAGCTGTTCCATCAGCTTTCGAGGCTGGAATACATCGGCAAGCGCAAGGAGACGGGCATTTTCGTGAAGGAAGAGGTGATCTCGCAGAACGAGCAGCAGCAGCCGGTTCAGAAGAGGAGAAGTTTTTTAGCAGACTAACATTCAAATATATTATTCATGCAACAAGTGTTGAATACGCAAGATCGAAATCAGGCTTTTTTAAAATTCCTGTTATTATTCCTCGTGACCGTCGTGCTGGTGGTGCTGGCCGTCTACTTTGATTACCGGCTGCCGGTGAGGGAGAACAAGGTGCTGCTGGACGAGGTGAACGTGCAACGGCAGGAGGATATCGACCAGGGGAAGTTTGCGTCCAAGATGCAGGAATGCATGGTGCTGCTGGATTCGATGGACAAGGCCGGCGTCAACAGCACGCAGATAGAGCTTCAGCTGAATGGGAAGCTCACCGACCTGAATGTACTGCAGCTGAAGGAGAATACGGCCTATGGCATTATCGACAAGGCGGTGGTGGAGCGGCTGAGCGAGCTGCAGCAACGAAAGAAGACGGAGGCACTGCTGCGTGACAAGGCTAACCGCACCGATAATGCGGAGGCGCAGGTCACCGCATTACAGGCGCAGAACGCGTCCCTCAATGAGACGCTGGCGACCTACCAACAACACAAATGACGTTTAGAGATAGTATCTGTGGAAAGGAGCTTTTGACGATGGCGCTGGCAGCGGTCCTGGCACTGACAGTGGCCGGCCAGGAGGGAAAGGACGGCCATGCCGCTGGTGGAGCTTTCGACGACTTGCCGGTTGGAGATGCCGCGGCGCGTTCGGTGCCGGGGCTGCATGAGGATGCGGGCAAGAAGATCAGAGAGAACATTCATGTAGAGGCCAGCTTTGACAGGAGCACCTGCTATCCTTTTGAGCAGGTGCGGCTGACCTACAAATTGTATACGGCGTTGCAGAGCAATTCGACGGTTGCCGTCAGGCCCTCGCTGGAGGGGTTTATCTCCAGGGAGCTGAAGACCGATGGGGAGCCGGCGGAGAAGGTGATCGGCGGGAAGTCGTACCGGGTTTTCGATGTATGGCAGGTACGGCTGACTGCGTTGCAGCCAGGCAGCTATACCATCGGGCCACTAGCGGTGAACAATGAAGTGCGTTATACGGCGGCGGATGGGAGCGTCCGGCTTTATAGGGGGGGCGTGAGCAGCAATAGCGCTGTTTTGCGGGTCCTTACCTTCCCGGTTTCGGGGCAGCCTGCGGGTTTTATGGGGCCGGTGGGGCAGTGGGCCGTGAGCAGCAGGCTGACGACGAGCCGGCCGGCTATGGGCGAGCGGGATACCCTGCTGGTGGAGGTGGCGGGTCAGGGCAGCTTCGAGGACCTTACTGTTCCGGGTATCCGCTGGCCGGAGGCGATCATACACTATAAGCCGATAGAGAAGTGGGAAGTGCGGGAAGATGCTTTTCCGCAGGTGGGTAAAAAGGTCTTTGCAATACCGTTTAACGGGAGGATACCGGGAAGATATGTGCTGCCGCCCGTGGCGCTCACGTACTTCGATCCTGGCGCCGGCATATACCGGACCGTGAGGAGCGACAGTCTCGTGATGCAAGTGAGTGGAGAGGCAGTCAAGGTGGCGGGAGTGGTGGTGAAGGTGCCGGATGTGAAGGTGTTGCGGCTGCTGTTGCTGGGCTCTTTGATCGGGCTTGGGCTTGTCGCGGCGGGAATTGCCGTTGTGCTGCGTCGCAGGAGGTCCAGGATCGTGGTCGTACCGGAGCCGGTGATCTCGCCTTCGGAGCAGCTGGCGGGCGTGGAGACCATTACTGACAAGGAAGTCTATCTCACTGCCATGAAGCAGCTGCTGATCGACCATCTGCGGGCAAAGCTGGGTATCGATGGTTGGGGTGACCCCAGGGCTGAAGAGGAGCTGATGCGGCTGCTGACCGAGCGGGACAGCGGTATGGCGAGGAGGATAGCGGGTGTGCTGGACCAATGCAACCGGCTGCTGTATGCGCCACATAGTGTAGATGCACAGGTCCGCAGCGAGCTGAGCTCGCGCGTTGCGGGGGTGCTGTATGGGGGATGAACCATGACGGAAATTTTAAAATGAAAACATATGGATCGTAAAGAAGCCTTGGAGTTTTTGGAGCTGCCGGAGTTTGCGGCGCCAGACGAGATCAAGGCCAAGCTGGAGAATAAGCTGGCTTACTATGAGATGCTGAGCGAGAAGGCGCCGAGCGCTTTTGTGCGGCGGCTGCATACGCGTAATGTCGCGAGGGTAAAGGATATTATGCAGGCGTCGAAGAGCTGGCCGCCTGCAGTGGCGCCGGCGGAGACGGGGTTCGTGCAGGTACCGGAGATGATAGAGGATGCAGGGCCGTCCTTAGCGGTGGCCGAGCCGGAGCCGGTTGTCGATCAGCCGGCAGCCGTTGTCGTTGAGCGGCCAGTGGTGCGGGAGCAGGTGGTTGAGAAGCCAGTGGTGCGGGAGCAGGCCGCTGTGGTCGCGAAGCAGGAACCCGCCGCCCTCCCAGAGAAGCCGGCGTCGCGGGCGCCAGAGCCGGTAGGCTGGCTGATCAGGCATACCGAGAACCAGAGTGCGGTGACCTATCCCATTTATCCGGGCAAGAACTATATAGGGCGGAAGGAAAAGTCCGGATTCAGTCCGTTCATCAAAGTCGAAGAAGACCCCTATATCTCTAAGATCCATGCCGTGGTGATCGCAGAGGCGGGGCGGACCTTTTTTGTGGCCGACGATCTTGCCAGCAACGGGGACAAGCCGAGCACCAACGGCACCTATCTCAATGGCAGGGAAGACAGGGTTGCGGCCAAGACGCGATTGGCCAACAATGATACCATACAGATCGGCATTACGAAGCTGATGTTCCGTTACAATGACAATGCGATCGAGGATATCTTAGATGAAGTGGCCGGTAAGGATTATATGCATACGGTGGTGATCTATGGGTTATGATGAGGGATCATAACCATCAATATCTTGTTATGAGTCGTTCTACTTTTTTGATATGTCTGCTTCTCCCTTGCCTGTTGCGGGCCCAGGACAGGATCTGCCTGGAAAACGAAGTGCGTGAGGGGAAAGTGACTGATCTTACGCTGAGCAGCCTGCGGTATATACCCGTGGATAAGCCTGCCCAGAGTATGCTGCTGCCTATGGATAAGGTGTTCATTCTTTTTAATTCCGATGGCGGCTACCTTGTTCCTGCGCAGCTGGATAGCAATGACGCCCGTTCCAAGGGGTATCTCAGCCGGTTCTTTAACCCCGGCGGGCATACGCGGACGAAGGACCAGGTCTTCACTCTGCAGCATACGATGCTGGAGGTCACGGTGTCCAGGGAGGATGGTGACTACATCTATTGGGGCGACAACGGGAAGATGAATAAGAAGGACCTGGCGGCCATCATCTACAGCAACGGGAGTCCGAAGATCTTTTGTGCGATGCCGCAGGCGGCGATCGTGCTGGGTACTTCCACGGGCACGCCGTTGAACCTGGGTGTGGGCGCCGATATGATCGCCACGAGCGCCGGGAGCGGGCATCCGGCCGATGCGTCTTCCGGGAGCGGTACAGCTGTGTCTACCGGTAGCGGCTCAGCCCCTGTGGTGGCGGGGGATAACGGCGCTTCTGCCGATGCGGTCAACAATGCCAACGACAGTGCAGCCAAGGCTGTGGTCGCGCGGCTGCTGGGGAATATCTCGCCCAAGGATTTCGAAGCGAAGGCGGAGAAGAAGACGGCGCAGTTCACCGACTACCTGAAGATACTGTGCGATAAAGGGGCGGGCTATGAAGCGTTGGAGAAGGCGATCACCCAGGCAATCACCCTCTTTGTGAATGAGGAGGCGGCGATCGAGGTCTCTTCCAACAACAGGCTAAAGGTCAATAGATGGAAGATTCGGGAATACCTGAACAAGGTCAAGCAGATCCAGTACGACCGGATAGAGATCCGCTGGACACACGTGCAGTATGTCGGCGATCTGAAGCTGGGCGCCGACGGCAACCTGTACGGTACGGTGTCCTTCGAGCAGGAGTTTCGGGGCTACCGGGATAACCAGCTCGTGTACAGTGATGTGACGATAAAAAATGCAAATGTGGTGCTAAAGACTTACGACAAGACTTATGAGGGGACGACGCAAAAAATATGGGATGTCCTGCTCTGCGATGTCGGGGTCAGCGCGACGAAATCTTTATGATCCAATAATCCACTAATCAGTAATCAATGATCGATCGGTTATCGAATGCCCTTGTGTGTCTGTCCGTTTGTTTATTCGTCCACCTGCCGCGCTGCGGAGCGCAACAGGTATTCAGCAATGACGACGGCATCCGGGAAGCCAACTTCGCGGCGCGTGTGGTCCTGATGGATGAGTTCATCCGCCGGTTCAACAATGACAGCAGCTCGGAGATCCGCCGGTACTATCTTTCGCATCGCCGGCCCTTTGATAAGACGCGGGAGCAGCTGATCCGTAGCCTGTTTAATTACGGGATGGCCTGGGACTCTGTGGAGCTGGAGCGGTTTGTGCGGCGGGCGACGAATCCTGAAAATCCGGAAAAGCTGGGATTCCTGGCGGACCGGTGGTATGCGGAGGCGCGGTGTGGCTTTCTCTACCATAATGCTCCTGTGGAGGTCCGGCTGATCCTTCGGGTGCAGCTGAACCCGGACCATACGGCGGAGTGGGTCATAGCGGCCGTGAAGCCGGCCCTGGAGCTCAAGGAGGCGGCAGCCGAGGTGAGGCCCCCGGTTCTAACGGGGAAGAGGCGGCTGTTTATTCAGCCGGCAGCCAATGACACCTACTTCGCGGAGCTGGAGCGGGACTTCGCGGACAAACGCGGTCTTCCCGGGCTCTTCGACAGCCAATTCTTCGAGCGGCGATCGTCGGGCGCCTTCTATTCCGCGTTGATGAGCGACCAGCTGAAATTCGTCGCCGTACGGGAGATCAAGTACCATTATCTCCAGGTGCACGACTGGATATTCACCGTGGAGAATTTCGACCGGCCGACGCGTAACTCGGGCTGGCTCATCACCAGCATCCGACCCGCGAGCACCGAACAACGGTTAGACTACGAAAAGAAATTACTGGAGGAGTAAGTACTCTTGTAAATAGTAAATAAAACCCGACCATGAACCATTTTATAAAAAGCCTGTGTTTTCTCGTAATCTTTTCCACCGTAGAGCGAGCGGGGGCGCAGGATTCCCTAAACGTGCGGGATGCTGCCGAGATCCGCTATAAGGCCGGCAATATCGTAGAGCGGGAGCTCAAGGACCTGCTGAATGCCGTGAGCAGCACTACCTTCGAGACCCAGGAGACGGCCGAGCTGATCCACAATGCTTATTCGGAAGGGCGGAACCGCATTTTCCGCGATTCGTCGGTGCTGGTGGAACCCGATATCAACCCCACTTACCAGACCTCCGGTCAGGCTGGGGACGAGCCGCTGGACAAATACCTGCGGGACATGGACATCCTGTATAAGAAGAGCGACAGCAATACTATCGCCTTCAGCAATATTCGCTGCTCCAATGTGAAGAAGAAAGATATCGTCTATGTAAAGGTGTATTTCAGCTCCTTCTTCAAGGGCAGCAGCACGGTGAGCGACCGGCCCTACGCGCTCAACAACAGGATCGCCGAGATCAAGGCAGAGAAGGATAGGAATCAATGGCATCTTTATATCGTCCGGCTGGGCTTCTTCAACCCGGCGGACACGGGGAACGATGTCACTAACAATATCCCATTGAAGGTGGAAATGAGCGCACTCGCGGGCCTCACTGCCCAGAGCACGGCCCAGGATACTGCCGCGGCTATTCAGCGTCAGGTGAGCTTCGACGAAGAGCAGAGCGAGAAGGTGACCAAACAGCTGGTGGAAAAAGAGAAACAGGACGACGAGCAATTCAAGAAACTGCTGGTGCTGGGCGATCAAAGTTCCGCGAAGAGCGCATTCACCCAGGCGTTGAACTACTACAAGAATGCCCGGGACATCAAGCCCAGTAACATCGAAGTCAATGCCCGCATCAAGAAGACCGTGAACGACCAGCAGCAGTTCACCATGAAAGCAGACGAGCTGTATACCCAGTACAGCAAGATGGCCGCCCTGCAGGTCAAGAACCGGCAGTACAAGGAAGCCATCCAGAGCTACCAGGAAGCGAGGAACCAGAAGCCGGCGGAGACTGCGTCGATCGACTCCACCATCCGCATCCTGACCGTGAAATACCGCATCCTGAGCGACCTGCAGGAGAAATACAATGCGGGATATATCCCGGAAGCCTTCAAGGAATATAGCGACGCCATCAAGAAAGACCCGATGAACTCCGACTACTATCTTGGCCGGGCCCGTTGTTGGGAGAAGATGACAGACAAGTCCAAGTGGGCCGCCAATGCCTTGAAGGACTATGCCCAGGCCATCGAGACGGATCCGTACAATCTGGCTGCCATCCGCGGCAGGGCGGAGCTCTATGTGCATACCGGCGACTACTTCAAGGCCTTGTCCGATTACAAGGTCTATCTAACGCTCGATAAAGAGAACGTTGAGCTCTATGAACGCAAGAGCGAGATGCATGTGCTGCTGAAGCTGCCGAAGGACGCCATTGCCGATCTGGATGAGGCGCTGGCTGTCAATCCCAAGGCTGCGCATGTGTACCTGAGCAAGGGGCTGCTCCTGTATGATGGCGGCGACGTGAAGGGCGCCAGCGACAATTTTACTACGAGCCTGCGTATCGACAGCACGAATGCCCTGGCCTGGTATAACAGGGGCCGTTGCGATGTCCCCCTGAACAGAATTCCTGCCGCGGCGAGCGACTTCGCCAGCGCCAGGGACAAGGGGCTGGACAGCGGTTCCATAAAGATCGTAGCGGGCTATGCGGCGCGGTTTTATGAGCAGGCGGCCGATAGGTTCGCGAATGCCAAGACCGATTCCGCCATCGTGTACATCGACTATGCCATCTCAATAGATCCTGATATGGCGCTGTACCGCTTTACCCGCGGCGACTACTATTACAGTAAAAGTAAATACAACGAGGCCATCGTGAGCTACGACAAGGCCATCGGGCTGAACCCGCAATACATGGAGGCCTATTACAAGCGAGGCATGGCCCGCAATGGGATTGCCGACTATAAAGAGGCGATCGTGAACTTTACGAGCGCGATGAAGCTTGACCCGGCGAATGTGCTGGCCCAAAAAGGCGAGAGCGACGCGCGGATGGCACTGAAGGATTATAGCGGCGCCAGCGCGGCCGGTGAGAATGGGCTGCGGATAGCTGCAGGTGTCAAGCCGCCCGTGAATCCGCTGGTGCTGGCGGAGATCTACAATACGCTTAGCCGGGCATATTATGAGCAAGGCGACTACGAGAAGGCCGTCGCCAACGGAAAGAATGCGGTCAGGCGGAATCCTAATCTTGCCGAAGCCTGGTATAATACCGGCAATGCCTACTACAAGCAAGGCCAACAGGCCAACGCCATCGAGAACATCACCAAGGCCCTAAGCCTGGACGACAACCATATTGTATGGCACTACGTTCTGGCCAAATCCTACCAGGATAAAAAAGACCTGACCAATGCTCTGGGGCAATATGCGGCCTGTGCGGAGAAGGACAAGTTCGACAG
>JAMFRX010000741.1 GCA_026224995.1 Puia dinghuensis | reverse complement strand
TCTTTTGATTCCATCATCTTCTTCAACGAGACGCAGAACAGGGACTACCGGCTGCAGCAGACCGTTCGGTGCAATGGCTACAAGCGGTCGGACGGCACGCCGGCGCCGCCTGATTATTCCTATAGCTATACGGGGTATCAGATACTGAAATACCTCGAAGACGACAAGACGCTAGATGCCAAGGTTATGAACACCAACAGCATTCCGATCTTCCGGTATGCGGAGGTGCTGCTCAACCTGGCGGAAGCCAAGGCGGAGTTGGGGACGTTTACGTCGACCGACTGGGCTGCGACGATCACACCGTTGAGGGCCAGGGCGGGTATCACCAATGCGCCGTATCCGACGACGGCGGACACCTATCTACAGCAGACGTTCTTTCCAAACATCGGCGATGCGGCTTTGCTGGAGATCCGGCGGGAGAGGGGTGTGGAGCTTTTCTGCGAGGGGCTGCGCTTTGCCGATCTTTGCCGGTGGAAGGACGGGCCGTTGATGTCGCTGCCTTATGCCGGTGTGTATGTGCCGCAACTGAATACGCCTTATGCGATGAATGGGGATGGGGTGCTGGACGTATCCTTCGTCACTTCGACTCCGACCAGCGGAACGATAAAAGGGGTAGCCTATTACCTGATCGACAATAACCTGGTGAAGCTGACCCTGGGCGATCATGGGAATTTGATCTGGCTGGCGAATACGGCCAGGGTGTGGGATGATAAGTTTTACCTGCAGCCGATAGCTACGGCGGATATCGTGCTGAATCACAGTCTGACGCAGAATCCGGGGTGGTAAGTCAATAAATTTGTGTTCTATGAGAGTTAATAGCAGTTCGTTTCTAATGGCGGCAGTATTCTTACTGCTGCCCTTTCTTCCTTGTGTGGCGCAGGACCTCAAGGAACTGGAGAGTCACCGGGTGCAGCTGCCGAATGGATGGGCGCTGACGCCTGTGGGCACCGTTTTGCCATTGGGTGATCTACCGCTGAACATTGCCGTGAGCAAATCCAGGCGCTATGCGGCGGTCACCAACAATGGGCAGAGCGTGCAGACTATTCAGCTGTTCGACGCGAGGGCGGACCGGCAGCTGGACAGCGTCGTGATCCCCAAGAGCTGGGGTGGGTTGGTGTTCGACGAGGACGAGCGGTCGCTGTATGCCAGCGGCGGCAACGACAACTGGATACTGCAATATGCCATCCGGGAGAACCGGCTGGTGACGATGGATACCTTTAAGCTGGGTGCGCCCTGGCCCAACAAGATCTCGCCGGCGGGGATCTGCGTCGATGGAAAACGGCGGCTGCTGTATGTCGTCACCAAGGAAGACAACAGCCTTTATGTGGTGGATATGAAGCAACATACAGTAGTACGGCGGCTTCAACTTAGCGGGGAGGGGTACACCTGTCTGCTATCGCCTGATTGCCGGGAGCTCTACCTCAGCGTCTGGGGTGGTGACAAGGTGATGATCTACAACACGGCGACGGCGGCTTTTACCGACAGCATTCCCGTGGGGGATAACCCTAACGATCTGTGTCTGTCGCGCAATGGACGTTACTTGTATGTCGCCAATGCCAATGACAATAGCGTGTCGGTCATCGAGGTGCGGGCGCGGAAGGTCGTCGAGACCCTGAATGCCGCCTTGTATCCTGATGCGCCGAGTGGCTCGACGACCAATGGGGTGGCGCTGAGTTCCGACGAGAAGACCTTATACATTGCCAATGCGGACAACAACTGCCTGGCCGTCTTCGATGTGAGCAAGCCGGGTAGCAGCGTATCCGAGGGGTTCATCCCTACCGGCTGGTATCCCACCTGTGTGCGGACGATCGGGCATAAGCTATACGTCAGCAACGGGAAGGGACTGAGCTCCTATGCCAACCCGGCGGGGCCGAATCCTTACGGGACGGGGCAGACGGTGACCGTTCATGCCGGGGATACCCCCAGGGTGAACAAGGTCCAATATGTGGGCGGCGGCCTGCTGATGGGCAAGCTCAGCATCATTCCGTTCCCCGATGCTTCTTTGCTGGCCGTCTATTCCCAGGCCGTATACCACAATACGCCCTATAAAAAAGCCAATGAGCTGGTGACGAGCGGAGAGCCAGGTAATCCCGTACCGCGGAAGGTCGGCGACCCGTCACCGATAAAGCATGTTTTCTATATCCTCAAGGAGAACCGGACCTATGACCAGGTGCTGGGCGATGTGCGTGAAGGCAATGGAGACACATCGTTAGTGCTTTTTGGAGAGCGTATCACCCCCAATCAACATTTGTTAGCCCGGGACTTTGTGCTGCTCGACAATTTCTATGTTGACGGAGAGGTGAGCTCCGACGGGCACAACTGGAGCATGGGCGCCTATGCGACGGATTTTTTGGAGAAGGGCTGGCCCACCAGCTATGGGCGTCGGGGTGGCGGCGAGCTTTCTTCCGGCTACCGCAAGACGGCGGATAACAAGGCCGGCTATATCTGGGACCAGGCTGCCCGCAGCGGCGTGAGCTATCGGACCTATGGCGAATTCGCCGACAATGGCCGGGCTAATATCCCGGTGCTTAAGGGACATTTTGCTACGGGCTTCAGCAGCATGAACATGCATATCTATGATACGCTGCGTATCAGGCAATGGGCGCAGGATTTCGACTCGCTGGTGGCGGCGGACGCGTTGCCGCAGCTCATCACTATGCGGCTGTCCAACGACCATACGGAAGGAACGGCAGGCGGACGGCCCACACCCTTTGCGCATGTCGCGGACAATGACCTGGCGGTGGGCATGATGCTTGATCACCTGAGCAAGAGCCCGGTGTGGAAGGAGTCGGTGGTCTTTGTTCTGGAAGACGACGCGCAGAATGGCCCTGACCATGTGGATGCGCATCGCAGTCCGGCGTATATTGCCGGCCCTTTCGTAAAGCGGCATTTCGTCGATCATACGATGTATACGACGTCCAGCGTGCTGCGGACCATCGAGCTGATCCTAGGCATGCCGCCTATGACCCAATATGATGCCGCGGCTACGCCGATGTGGCGTAGCTTTACGCCGGCGCCTGACGCGACGGCCTTTACCTACCGGCCGGCCCAGTGGGACCTTAGCGAGTCCAACCCGGAAAAAGGCAAGTTAGCGCTGATGGCGCGGGGGCTGGATTTTAGCAAAGAGGATCTGGTGCCTGATGCCATCATGAATGCCATGTTATGGAAGGCTGCGCACGGTGAAGCTGCCGTAGTGCCGGTGCCTACGCGGGCAGCGTTTTTTAAACGAAATTCGGATGATAAAGATTAAACAACTTATAAATTTATGATGAAGTACTATTTTTCGTATAGCCTTCTGGTGATCTTTTTGTTGGGTTCTGCCTTTGGAGCGGCTGCACAGGGGAAGCCGGTCATGACGACGCATGATCCGGATGATTCGATCGTGGTGGAGAAGAACAAGGCTTCGTCGGCGGTTTCGACGCCCTGGGCCTGGGCTTTAACGGATTCGGCTTTCGGGGTTTTGCCTTCTGGCGTGCATGTCTACCGGACTGTGGATTCGCTGGATGGGCGGCCCCAGGTGGCTTATTATGTTTCGGCTCCTTTGAAGGATAAGGATCTACTATTCACCACGCAGGTAGGCTATGGCAAGCGGCTCACGCCGGCGCAGTATTTTGTCCAGGAGGGGCAGCCGCTGCTGGTGATCAATACTTCTTTTTTTAGCTTCAAGACCAATGGCAACCTGAACCTGGTGGTCAGGGATGGAAAGATGCTGGCCTGGAACCAGCCTTCGCGCCGGACGAAGAAGGATTCGCTCTATCACTATACTACGCGCAGCGCGCTGGGTATCTCGCGGGATAGGAAGGCCGACGTAGCATGGATCTTTACGGATTCGACGCAAGCTTTGCCTTATGCTTATGAGGATGGTCCGGTGATAGCCGAAGGGGTGGATTCGATCCCTAAATTAGAAGCGATGCATGACAGCCATTGGCGGCGTTGGAAGATGGAGGTGGCGGCGGGTGGCGGGCCGGTGCTGGTATATGACGGCAAGATCCGGGTGACCAATGAGGAAGAGGGGCTGTTCATCCATGGAGAAAAGGATATGCATCCCCGTTCGGCCCTCGGCTATACGCGGGACGGGCGGCTGATCGTGCTGGCTGTGCAGGGGCGGACGCCGGGCGTGGCGGCGGGAGTGACATTGGCGCAGGAGGCGAAGATACTCCTGGATCTGGGCTGCTATGAGGCGTTGAACCTGGATGGAGGTGGGAGCAGCTGTCTGCTGGTCAATGGGAAGGAGACGATACATCCTTCGGATAAGGAGGGGGAGCGGCCGGTGCCGGCGGTGTTTATGATCGGGCGGCGGTGATAAGCCAAAGTTGGCGTAATTTGGCGGGCTAAATTGTTTATATGAGCACGCAGGCCGCAGCCATACTCGATTTTTACCGCAAGCTGAAGCCGCGTTTTTCGCTGCCGGCGGGGATATCCATCATGAACCCTTACCAGGAGCCGGCGGCCTGGGAAGTAGCTTCGCAATTCTATACAAAATTTTATGGCGATGAGCGGCCTCGGGCGTTCATTTTCGGGATCAACCCGGGCCGGCATGGGGCGGGGGTGACGGGCGTGCCGTTCACTGACCCCATACGGTTGGCCACGGCCTGCGGCATCGCCAATGACTGGCCCAAGCGGGCGGAGCTGAGCAGTGAATTCATCTATGCGATGATTGCCGCTTATGGCGGGGTTTCGGAATTTTACGGGCGGTTCTTTTTTACGGCCTTATCGCCGCTGGGGTATGTCCGTGACGGCAAGAACCTGAACTATTATGATGACAAGGAGCTGCTGCGGGATTGCGAGCCTTTTGTGCTTAGCTGTATTCGCCGGCAGTTGGAGACGATGCCGACCTATACGACCTGCTATTGCTTGGGGGAGGGGACGAACTACAAATACTTCAGCCGGTTAAATGAGAAGCATGGTTTCTTCAAGGAGATCGTGCCTTTGCCGCATCCGCGGTGGGTGATGCAATACAGGCGGAAGCGGGTGGGGGAGTTTGTACAGGTGTATGTGGAGCGGTTGGGGGGGCATTTGGGAT
>JAMFRX010000091.1 GCA_026224995.1 Puia dinghuensis | reverse complement strand
TATCAGATATATTGAATTGGGCTGGAAAATCACAAAAAAAGCCCGTAAAATCAGCGTTTTACGGGCCTCACGTCTTGTCTTAGCTTTAGACTCATTGTCGGGAAGACAGGATTCGAACCTGCGACCCCCTGGTCCCAAACCAGGTGCGCTACCGGCCTGCGCTACTTCCCGAACAAAAACCATGTCGCCGGGCGACGAGCGGCAAAAATAGGGATTTAAACTCGTATTGCCTAGTGTGAAGGCAAGGATATCGGTTCGGCATAGCGAATAATGTCTTTTCCGGTGACAATACTGCTGCCATCGCCGCGGAGGGCGAGGTTGATCATGGCCTGGCCGAGCTCCGAAAGGGTGACGAAGCCCTCGGGGTAGAGGGTGCGGCCCAGGGGGAAAAGCCAGTTGATGTACTTGTAAAAACCATGAGTACGGTTCATTCCCGGGATGGGGCGGATGAAGCCGGGCCGGAAGGCATAGACCTTGTGGAAAGGGAGCTTTATCAGGTCGTTCTCCGTTTTACCTTTGACTCGGGCCCAGCGGCTGCGGCCTTTTTCGCTGGTGTCGGTTCCGGCGCCGGAGACGTAGCTGAAGGTCATGCCGGTATTGAGCCGGACGAGGGTCTCCGCCACGTGCATGGTCAAGGTGTAGGTGGCCTTGTAGTAGTCGTCTGCGTTTATGCCGACGGAGCTGACGCCGAGGCAGAAAAAACAGGCGTTGTAGCCGGAAAGCTGCGATTCGATGGGAGAAAGGTCGTAAAAGTCGGCGTGGAGCACCTCCCGGAGCTTGGGATGGGTAAGGCCGATGGGTTTTCGGTTGAGGACAAGCACAGCTTCTACGGCGGGGTGGTTCAGGCATTCGTGGAGGACACCTTCGCCGACCATGCCGGTCGTGCCCGTGATGATGACCCTTAGCTTGGCATTGCTCATGTTGTGGATGGAATTGACCGTCGACGAAGGTAGAACATTTTCAGGCTAACGCTTCAGGCGC
Organism: Puia dinghuensis; assembly: GCA_026224995.1. Classification (GTDB taxonomy): domain Bacteria; phylum Bacteroidota; class Bacteroidia; order Chitinophagales; family Chitinophagaceae; genus Puia; species Puia dinghuensis_A. The sequence continues at coordinate 4,026 of JAMFRX010000091.1, read as the reverse complement.
TGGTCCACGTTGGTCTTGTAGAGCCGGCCGATGGGGATGTTATGGTTACCGATGCGGATCTGGGTGGCGTTATAAGACTGTACTTTCTCCGTGGTGACCATATAGGAGCGGTGTACGCGGACGAAGCGATGTGGGGAGAGCAGCTTTTCCAGCGAGCTGATGCTCTGCTTGACCAGCAGGGTCTTGTTGCCTTCCAGGTAGAGCATGACGTATTCTTTGCGGCTTTCCAGGAAAAGGATCTCGTTCACCAGCACTTTTACCATCTCCTTGTTGATCCTGAAATAGAGAAAGGGCTCCTTACCCTTGCCGTTGTCGGCGGAGCCGCCCGAAAAGGACCATTCGCTGGAAAGCTGCCGGCCAGCTTTTTCCACGGCTTTCATGAACCGCATGAAAGAAACTGGCTTCAACAGGTAGTCGACGATATCCAGTTCATAGCCATCGAGCGCGTATTCGCGATAGGCGGTGATCAGGATGACCTTGGGTGGGTTGGAAAGGCTCCGGATGAAATCCGTGCCCAGCAGCTTTGGCATCTTGATGTCCAGGAAGAGCAGGTCTACCCGCTGCTGCCGCAGGATGGACGAGGCGTCGATGGCGCTGCTGCAGGTAGCGACGACTTCCAGCTCGGGGACCTGGGCGCAATAGGTGCTTACCAGCCGGACGGCCAGGGGCTCATCATCTATTATCAGACACCGGATCTTCATATACTAAGCGATTGATCGGCTACAGGGGTCAGCCAATGGCGAATTGGGGCGGAAAGCCCTAGCACTATCGTCAACGAGATGATATAGACCTCGTCGCCGGTATCTTGTTGCAGCGTATATCTTCCAGGATACAACAGTTCCAGCCGGCGCCGGACATTGGCGATGCCAATGCCCCGGACAGGTAAGCGAGGTGCCTTCCAGTCGACGCTGTTGATCACCCGGAAGAACAGCTCGTTATCTTTTATCGACAGCTCTATGCTCATCCAGACCCGTCCCAGCTGCTCCGCCGTACCATGCTTGAACGCATTTTCCACAAAAGGCTGGAAGAGCATCGGCGCGATCATCTTGCCGGCGACGTCACCGGAAAAATCGGTAGAGACTTCCAGGCGGGTGCCATAACGCTCCTGCTCCAACGCGATATAATCCAGCATGACCCTGATCTCTTTCTCAAGCGGCACTTCCGGCGCCCGACATTCATAGAGCACGTAATTCAAGAGGCCGGACAGCCGCAACAGCATATCCGGCGCTTTATCCGAGCGCTCGAGGACCAGGGAATAGAGGTTGTTGAGGGTATTGAAAAGAAAATGGGGATGGAGCTGGGCCTTCAGCAGCTCGAGCTCGGCTTTGGTCTTCTCCTGCTCTATCTCCAGCTTCTCCCGCTGTTCACGGTACCAGTATTTGAACATGGCGATGAAGACGCTGAAGCCTGCGACGGTATTCATGACGATGAAGCTGCCGAGTGCGAAGATCATTCGATAGGCGGATCCGAATCCAAGCGGCGGTCCGGGTCTGCCGGTACGGAAAGGGATCACGACATAATAGCGGAAAAGAAAGTTGCCGAATAATGCGACGATACACCAGAGGCCATAAAGGAACAGGAATTTCAGGTATTTCTCCTTGACCAGGAAATGGGGCACGAAGACGAACAGGATAACATAAGTATACAGCAGGTTCACCGGCGTGAAGATCAAAGTCGTTTCCACGCCGAGCTTAAAGCTGCCCAGATCCACGGCCGACTCCAGCGAGAAGACGATGAAATAGATAAGCCAAAAAAGAATATGGCGGAGCAGCCGATAACGCTGTTGAAAAATTATTCTTTTTACGAGGCCTGTCATACGCTAAGATAATTATTTCCACAGATGCTGAGGGCCCGCCGGCAGCTTATCAACCAACGACTGGTTTTCTCCCACCAACGACGTTTTGGGCGAGTCGGGGGAGCATGGCGAAATCTGCCGCGACGGAGCAGGCGGAAATAAAAGCAGGAACTGTGGCCTATCCTATGCTACCGGGACAGCAGTCTTTTTGGGATGCTGCTTGTGCAGGTAAGCATTGGGATCATGGAACATGGCCCCTTCGGGAAGCAATTCGAACCATTTGCCCAGGTCTTTTTTGATCTTCTGCGTGTAGAATTCGGGAAGCTCGGTGGACTCGCCTTCGAAATAGCTGCGGAAAGCCCTGTCTTCGATCAGCTGCTGGCGGACCTTCTTGAAGAAGCGGATCCGGCCATACCCTTCGGAGGAGATGGCGCGCATGACGTTCATCCACTTGGCCGTGGGGTTGCCGATAGCCTTAAACCGGCGATAGATGGCTCTAGGCGAGAATGAATATTCGGTGAGGTCGATGACTTTGTCGTAGAAATCCACCCACTCGTAATTCTTTGGCTTCACGTTCATAGCCAGGTGGTTGTTGAGGAAATGGAAGGGGAAAGGCAGCACCCGGCCCTCTTTCTGATAACCCAGGTTCAAAGGGGCGGCCTCGCCGAATGCGGAGAGCAGGGAATAGCCGGGAAAAGCACCCGGAGAGAGGTCGATAAAATGCTTGGTCAGCTCGAATGGTTCGGAGCCCGAATCGCTATCAAGACCCAATACAAAATTCGTCTGGACATAGGGAACGTTGTCGAGTATCTTGTTGACGTGACTGGCCACCTGGGCGACCTTATCCTGGCCCCTGAGCTGTCCGGTCTTGGACTTACCCCCCAACTCATACCAGGTCTCAACACCAGGCAGCAGGGCGGTGAACCCATTTTCCTTGAATACCTTTAGATGCTTCTCGGTAAGGATGGAAAGGCTGCTTTCCGCGATGAAGCGGAAGCTATTGGCAGGGGCGGCCGTGGCGATGGCCTCCATATTGTCTTCGAAACGCACGCCGAAATTGGGGTCGTGCCAGGCGATCATGGGCTGCTTGAACTTCGTCAGCAGGAACTGCAGATCCTCTTTCATCCCCTGAAAATCCAAGGGCTGGTAAGGGACAGTAGAATCGATGCAAAAGGAGCAGGTATAGGGACAGCCCATGCTGCCGATCATCGGTACCATTTTGAGCAGGGGGGCTTTCGCCAAGGTGCTTTCTATGAACTTCCAGCGCTCTTTGACGCCGGGAAGGCTATGCGGCTGTTTGCCGGATGCCAGGTATCGACCTTCGTGACGCTGGGGCTCCCTTTCGGCAAGGACTTCGGCAATGGTCTCCTTGTTGGTGAAGCCAAGTACGTAGTCAAAATATAAGCGGGCGTCATCGGGATAGCACCTGGCATGGGGGCCGCCAAGGACTGTCACGATGCCGCGTTTCCGGAAGCTATTGCTCAAAGCGTAGGCTAATAAGGCTGCTTGGGTAAAGGAACTGATAAAGATGATGTCGTAGCCGGAGGTAAATTCGAGATCCAGGTCTTCCCGGCCGGTGTAGCAGACGTGTTTGACCTCATGTCCTTCGTCCTCACACCAGGTGGCTATCACCTGTGGCATAATACTGGCTAGATTGGCGTGCATGATGCGACCCCAGAGAGTATGGGTGGGGCCTTTGCATACTAGGTCGATGACGCCGACCTTTAGCTTCTTTTTCATACAGATAATTGAATTTTAGCTACTAATGATACTGATTTCGTAGAACTCTTTAGAATATAGGGCGCGGTAAAGTACATTAAAAATCCGGGATTTATGATTAAAATTTTGTCTTAGGGATGTTAAACCCAGGCTTTCCCGGTAGAAGGAATTGTCTGGGCAGATTGAATGGTGGAAGTCCTATGAAGTTATACTATTTTCCCCGCGCGACTATTATGCAATTAGGAGGAAGAATTACATAATTCACAGGTCTTATTATAGAATAGACGCCCGGTATCCCGGACGTCTATGATCTGCTACAAGCTGGTGTTATTCTTTCAACAATTTTAGTGTGGTTATGGACCCATCGCCGGTGATCCTTACCAGGTAGACGCCACGGGCAAGCGAAGCGGTGAAGAGCTGGTTTTCACCGGCATTCACTTCCTGCATGGTGACAAACTTACCTGTTATATCGGTTATTACCGCACGATAGCTGCCGCTTCCCTGAATACCGT
>JAMFRX010000740.1 GCA_026224995.1 Puia dinghuensis | reverse complement strand
CTTGGACGGGGCGGCCTCCATCCAAAGCCTGTACAAAAAAGCGATCAAGGACGGCATGCCGGCGCTGGCGATCACCGACCACGGCAATATGTTCGGCGCCTTCGAATTCGTGGCCGAAGCCCACAAGCACAAGAACGATGATGGCACCTTGAAGGTGAAGCCCGTCGTAGGCTGCGAGTTCTATGTGGTCGAGGACCGGTTTCGGAAGACCTTCACCAAGGACCAGAAAGACGCGCGCTATCACCAGATCCTGCTGGCTAAGAATAAAGTAGGCTATCAGAACCTAATAAAGCTCACTTCCCTGGGCTATACGGAAGGGCTGTACAGCAAATATCCCCGTATCGACAAGAAGCTGATCCTCCAGTATCATGAAGGGCTGATCGCCACCACCTGCTGTATAGGGGCCTATGTGCCGCAGACGATCCTGCACGAGGACGCCGAAAAGGCGGAAAAGGAATTCCAATGGTGGCTGGATCTGTTTGGTGAGGACTATTTCATCGAGCTGCAGCGGCATAATATCAAGGAGCAGGAGAAGATCAACCTTACGCTGATCGGCTACGCCAGGAAGTACAGTGTCCCGATGATAGCCACCAACGACAGCCATTACACGGACCAGGACGACTACAATGCACATGATATCCTGCTGTGTATCAATACGGGCGAAAAGCAGGCCACCCCGGGTTACGATGACTTCGTGAATGACGACACGAATATGAAGAACCGGCGTTTCAAATTCCCGAACGACCAGTTCTATTTCAAGACGACGGAGGAGATGAGCGCCTTGTTCAGCGATGTGCCGGAAGCCATCGACAATACCAATATTATAGTGGACCGGGTGGAGGTGCTGAACCTGAAGAAAGACATCCTGCTGCCGGCCTTTCCTATCCCCAAGGAATTCCAGATCCATGGCGACAGCAACCTGGACCAGTGGGAATACCTCAAGTATCTCACGCAGGAGGGCGCCAAGCTGCGGTACAGCGATCTGACGCCGGAGATCCAGGAAAGGCTGGACTTCGAGCTGTTCACCGTCAAGACCATGGGTTTTGCGGGTTACTTCCTGATCGTCAGCGACTTCATCAAGGCGGGGCGGGACATGGGGGTGTTCATCGGTCCAGGTCGTGGTTCGGCGGCAGGCAGCGTCGTGGCTTATTGTATCGGCATCACTAATATCGACCCGATAAAATACAACCTGCTGTTCGAACGGTTCCTGAACCCGGACAGAAAATCAATGCCGGATATCGATACGGACTTCGACGATGAAGGCCGGCAAAAAGTAATTAATTATGTGGTAGCGAAATACGGCAAGAACCAGGTGGCGCAGATCGTCACCTATGGTACGATGGCTGCCAAGATGAGCATCAAGGACGTGGCGCGGGCGCTCGACCTGCCGCTGGCCGAGAGCAATGCCCTCGCCAAACTGGTACCGGAACGGCCCGGAATAGAGCTCAAAAGAGTCCTCCACGCCCCCCTGACGTCCAAAGATGGAGAAAAATCCCTGGAGGAAAAGGACGGCGTCGGTCCCGATGACCTGGCGAACGTAAAGCTGATGCGGGAGATCTACAAGGGCGACGACATTCGCTCCAAGGTGCTCCACGAAGCGGAACGTCTGGAAGGCTCCGTCCGGAATACGGGCCTCCATGCGGCGGGTATCATCATCGCCCCTGACGATCTGATGACGATCTTACCCGTCTGCACCGCCCGGGATTCCGACCTCCTCGTGACGCAGATAGAGGGTAGCGTGATCGAAGAAGCCGGCGTATTAAAGATGGACTTCCTAGGATTAAGGACGCTTAATGTATTGAAAACCAGTCTGGAGCTAATTAAAGAAAATCACGGCGTAGAAATAGTCATCGACGATATACCATTGGACGATGCCAAGACCTTTGAGCTTTATCAGCGCGCCGAGACCATCGGTACGTTCCAGTTTGAAAGTCCCGGGATGCAGAAATACCTGAGGGACCTGAAGCCGGATAAGTTCAATGACCTCATCGCCATGAACGCCCTCTACCGGCCAGGCCCAATCGCTTATATCCCCAACTACATCGACCGCAAGCATGGGCGGGAGCCCATAGTGTTCGATCTGCCGGAGATGGAAGAATACCTGGGCGACACTTACGGCATCACCGTCTACCAGGAACAGGTGATGCTGCTGGCGCAGAAGCTGGCGGGTTTCAGCAAGGGCGATGCGGACGTGCTGCGGAAGGCCATGGGTAAGAAACAGAAATCCATACTGGACAAGATGAAGAGCCAGTTCGTGAAGGGCGCTACAGCCAAGGGGTTTGCGGCGGAGACACTGGAGAAGATCTGGACCGACTGGGAAGCATTCGCGCAATACGCCTTCAACAAATCTCATTCGACCTGCTATGCCTTTGTCGCCTATCAGACGGCCTATCTGAAAGCGCACTACCCTTCCGAGTATATGGCGGCGGTGCTCAACCATGCGGGCAGCATCGAAAAGATCACTTTCTTCATGGAAGAATGTAAACGGATGGGGCTAAAAGTATTGGGGCCGGATATCAATGAATCGAAGAAGGGTTTCGCCGTCAACCAGAAAGGCGAGATCCGGGTGGGCTTGGGCGGTCTCAAGGGCGTAGGCGAAGCTGCCGTGGAAGGTGTCATTGAAGAGCGGCATAAGAACGGGAATTTCAAGAACATGTTCGATATGATCAAGCGGATCAACCAGCGGACGGTGAACAAGAAAACCCTGGAAAGCCTGGCATATGCGGGTGGGTTCGACTGTTTCCGGGAAATGCATCGTGCGCAATATTTCTATATACCGCAGGGCGATACCTCTACGGGGCTGGAAAAGATCATAAAATTCGGGAACGTATACCAGACCAACAGCAACCAGAGCACCAACAGCCTGTTCGGCGACCTGGTGATGCCGGATATCGCCACACCGAAGGTCCCGAATTGTGAACCCTGGAGCCTTACGGAGCTGCTGGATCACGAAAAAGATGTTACGGGGATGTTCATGAGCGGCCATCCGCTGGACCACTTTAAGTTCGAGATCACCCACTACGGCATCACGCAGCTGGGCGAATTCAATGAGATCAAAGACGCGGTGACGTTGCAAAGCAATCCCGGCAAAACCATGCGGCTGGCAGGGCTGGTGGTGGACGCACAGCACCGGGTGAGCAAGACGGGAAAGCAGTTCGGCTCGCTGATCATCGAGGACTATACCGGCAAGGCCGAATTTATGCTTTGGAGCGAGGACTATGCCCGGTATTCCAACTACCTGGAAAAAGGGAAGAACCTCTTCCTCACCGGGGGGTTCAGACAACGCTTTAACAAAGCGGAATTCGAGTTCCGGATTGAGAAGATGATGCTGCTGGAAAGCATCAAGCCGATCCTGACAAAGCAGGTTATTATGGACGTGGAGGCGCGGTATGTAAATGAGGAGCTGGTGCAATTCATCGAAACCAACGTAAAGAAGTATCCAGGGAAATCGGGTCTGAAATTCAACATTATAGAGGCCAAAAGCCATTCAAAGGTGAGCCTCTTTACTATGGGCAACGGCTTCGAGATGAATGACGAAATGTCCGCTTTCCTGGAGAATAAGCCAGAATTAGAGGTGCAGGTGGTGACGGTATAGTATTTGTCTCTGTAAAGAGTATTGCCGGGCTCGAAGTAATGTCGGGCATGCGACGAAAAAAGTGAGGGAATTGATGGACATTTGTGAAGCAAAAACAAACACATAACATAAAAAACACTGAATTATGGCATTAGAATTAACGGACACCAACTTCCAGGATAAGGTGATCGACAGCGATAAGTTGACAATTGTAGACTTTTGGGCAGAATGGTGTGGTCCCTGCCGCGCTATCGGGCCGGTGATCGAAGAACTGTCCAAGGAGTATGATGGCAAGATCAATGTGGGAAAGGTCAACGTGGATCATAACCCGCAGCTATCGGTGAACTATGGTATTACCAGCATCCCGGCGATCCTGTTCATCAAAGGTGGGAAAGTCGTCGACAAACTGGTGGGTGCACAGCCTAAGTCCAACTTTGTCAAGAAGATAGAATCTCATTTATAAACTACCCCCGGTAGGCAGAACCCGCACATATGTGCGGGTTTTTTGTTATATGGGGCTTTTCCGGGACACTTTCGTCGAAAAACGGGAAATCAACTGCGAAAAGCTGCTATTTTTGTCGTGCAGCGGGGGTTAAAACACGACTTATGAACAACCCCCGGTGCGGTATACTTTATGTTAAAGTATAGTAAATACCTACTCGTATATGAAAAGACTCTGCACGGCAGCGGCCTTCCTTTGTTTAATGACGGTTGCCTGTAAAAAAACAAATCCTGCAAACAGTGGCTCCGGCACAACCAGCACCTCTCTCGAAGTAGTTTTTCAAGATAGCACTTACCAGTTCACTGGGGTAGCCATATCCAAGGATGGGCGGTTATTCACGAGCTATCCTTTGTGGTCCACCACCTATAAGAATGCGGTAGCCGAGATCACCAGCAGCCCTGAAACGCCTTATCCCAATCTTACCTGGAATAGCTGGATAGCGGGCGATCCCGGAATCAATTATTGGGTGTGCGTGCAGGCCGTGTATATCGATGCCAACAATAACCTTTGGGTCGTCGATCCGGCTTCTCCTTATCAGAAAGAAGTTTATGGGAATAGCCAGAAGCTGGTAGAGGTCAGCCTGGCTACCAATTCGGTTCTGCGTACCTATCCGCTCACGGGTGTCACTGATGATCAGGCTTATCTGAATGACGTGCGTGTGGATGTGACCAACAATGTGGCTTATCTGACCAATAGCAGCGAAGGCGGCATAGTCGTCGTAAATCTTACTACCGGCAATGCCCATCAAGTCCTGCAGGGAAGCAGTTCCGTGATTGCGGACCAGACGTACATACTGACCATCGACGGGCAGCAGGTCAACAAGAACGGGGCGCCATTCTATGGCAACTCCGATGGGCTGGCGCTGTCTGCGGACAACAGCTACCTCTATTACAAGCCGCTGACGGATAAAAATCTTTACCGCATCCCTACCAGCGATCTGCAGGATACGACTTTGACCACTACGGTGCTTTCAGCGCGGGTAGAAAACCTGGGCACCTATACTACCACTGATGGCATGATCTTCGACGCGGCGGGCAACCTCTACATGGGTGATCTCGAGAATCACCGCATCGTGAAGCTGGATGCTAATCTGAAGATGACCACGGTGGTACAGGACGACCGGCTGATCTGGCCGGACAGCTATTCCATTTCTACGGATGGTTATTTATATATCAGTTGTTCGCAGATAAATCTGGAGCCCGATTTCAACGGTGGAACGAGCAAGCGGACGACTCCCTATACCATTTACCGGGTTAAACTGCCCTCTTGATGAATGTTTGCCGTTAAAGTAGCCCGCTTTTAGAGCGGGCTTTTTTTGTTATGGGGCATAGATATTTTTTGCTATTTTGTCGGGGAATAACCCTCAGCATGCGAATAGCGCTATCCCATTTATTGCTTGGCCTTGTCTTAACCTTTTCCGTAAGTGCCCAGTCGCCCGACAGTAAGGCTACCGATGCCTACCTTATCACCAGGATGGTGGAGAAATTCCATGTGCAGCCAAGGCCGCTCGATAAGACCATGTCCGCGGCAATCTACACGCGCATGCTGGAAGCTTTAGATGATGAACGCATATTTTTTACCCAACAGGATATCGCTCAATTATCGGTTTACCGGTATACCCTGGACCAGGAGATCCGTAACCGGCAGACAGGGTTTCTGCAGCTGGTGACGAACCTCTACCAGCAACGGCTCATGCAGGCGGATACGATGATCGATGCCATTGCGGCCAGGCCGTTCGTGTTCTCCGGCACCGAAAAGATCACCCTCGCGGAGGACAGCTCCTACCCTGCCAGCCTCACGGTGTTGCATAACAAGCTATATAAGCTCCTGAAACTATCGGTCGCCACCAAGCTGGCGAATGCCCTTCTCCTGTCCGCCGGAAAGCCCAATCCCAAGCTGGTGGATAGCCTGGAGCCGAAGCTGCGCAAGAGGGCCGTCGTCTCTGCCAAACGAATGATCAAGCGGCTGCTGCAGAGCCCTATCGGGATCGGGAATATGATCGGCATCAGCTACTGCCAGGCCCTGGCGGAATGCTATGATCCACACACTGCGTATTTTTCTCCCGACGAGAAAGCCAGCTTCGAGAGCGAGCTAGGCAATAAGCCGTTGTCGTATGGGCTGTCGTTGAATGAAGACGAAGACGGGCATGCGCAGATCAGCCATTTACAGCCTGGCGGGCCGGCATTCCAGAGCGGCAGCCTCAGTGAAGGCGACAAGGTAATAACCGTCCGCTGGGACGGGAAGGATCCGATAGACGTGTCCGACGCCAGTGTCGCAGAGCTCTATCGCATCCTCAGCACCGAAGGGGCGAACAAGCTGGTGCTGGACGTCAGGAAAGCCGATGGCACTGTCCGGCAGGTAAGCCTGAACAAGCAGAAGGTCAATACCGAAGCGGCAGACGCCGACGAGGACAGGGTAAAGGGCTTTTTGCTCAAAGGGTCCAGGACCGTAGGCTACATTTCGCTTCCGGCCTTCTATGAGGACTGGGAGGACAGCAAAGGTGTGAACGGCTGTGCCAACGATGTAGCCAAAGAGATCATCAAGCTGAAGAAAGAGGGCATCGGAGGGCTGATCCTCGATCTCCGTTATAATGGCGGCGGGTCCATGCAGGAAGCTGTGGAGCTGTCGGGCTTGTTCATCGATGCCGGACCGGTGGGACAGGTAAAGAGCAGGGATGAAAAAGTTTATACGCTCAAGGATGTCATCAGAGGAACAATCTGGGACGGTCCCCTGCTGGTGCTGGTCAACGGCAACAGCGCCTCCGCCTCGGAGATGGTCGCCGGAACCCTTCAGGATTACAACCGGGCGTTGATAGTAGGCAGTCCTACCTATGGCAAGGCTACGGCCCAGGTGGTGCTGCCAATGGATACCACGATCGACCTGTCCACCGTGAATACGCGGGCCGAGGCGTCGAGCTATATCAAGGTCACCATTTCGAAGCTTTACCGCATCAATGGCACGACGGCGCAGTTTAGCGGAGTAAGGCCCGATATCGTTCTTCCCGACCCGCCGGATGCGATGGCGCACCGGGAGTCGGACGAGGCCTTTGCCCTGCCGCCTACACCCATAGAGCCCAACAAATATTACCGGGCGTTGTCGCCGCTGCCGGTGGCAGCGGAGAAGACCATCGCCACCCAGGCCATAGGCAATAGTCCTTTTTTTCGTGAGGCCGGATCGGCCATCAAGCCGGCCAAAGAGGGATGGAGGGAGTATTCGCTCAACCTGAACGATATCGTTGAAGAAAAGAAGAAAGCCGAAAAGGCGGCTGTAGCAGGCAGCGCACAGGCGGCGGACTCAGCAGAAGAGAAGAATACTTTGTATACCGTGGCGAACCCGGCTTATGAGAACCAGCGGCTGGAAGCCGACAAGGAGCTCAAGGAGATAAACGAGGAAAGGAAGAAGAACGTCCTCTATGATCCATACCTGATCGTCGCTTACCAGCTGACGTTGGGAATGATCAAGCCCTAAACCTAAAACCTGACATATGAATTTCGACCGTAAATTTTCCTTGCTGGCCGTACTGGGTCTGATCCTGCTATGCGGCTCCCTGAAGGCGCAAGACCTGGACAACCCCGGCAATTATATGACCGCCGTTTACAAGGCCCGGGGCGATATGGATACCAAATACATGCAGTATGTGAGCGCCGCCGCGCATGGACGACGGGCAAGGAAGGTAGAGAAGCTGCGCCTGGAGGTGATCGACAATATCACCCAGTGCCGGTATAAGACCACCGACCTTCCGCTATACAAGGGTGACAACTCCCTGCGGCAGGCCAGCATTGCGTATATTCAACTATGCTATAACATCTTTAGCGAAGATTATAAGAAGATCGTCAACATGGAAGAGCTCGCCGAACAGTCGGTCGACGAGATGCAGGCTTACCTGCTGCTGCAAGACAAGATCAACGAGAAGCTCAATGAGGCGTATACCAATCTGGACAAGGCCAGCAAGGAATTTGCCGCCAAGTACCATGTCAACGTCACCGAAGACGTCAGTCCGCTGGGAGAGAAGATAGGAGCGGCGGACAAGCTCAACAAGCACATAAATGCGGTATTCATATCCTTCTTCAAGTGCAACTGGGAGGACAACCAGATGGTGAAGGCGATGAACGACAAGAAGGTAAACGATCTGGAACAGGCGCGCAGCGCGTTGCTGAGCTATGCGGGCGAGGGGCTTAAGGCGCTGGATACGATAAAGCCGTTTGAGAGCGACCCTTCGCTGATAGTGTCCTGCCGCAAGGCCCTGGTATTCTACCAGCAGACGGCTGACAAGGATATCCCCAAGCTCACGGACTTCTATGTCAGGCAGGAGGAGTTCGACAAGCTTAAAAAGAGCTTCGACGCTAAGGGGTCGGGCCGGACGCAGGCGGATGTGGATGCCTTTAACAAGGCCGTGAATGACATCAACTCCTCGGCTAAGGGATTCAACCAGACGAACCAAAAAGTAAATACGGGGCGGACGGTGGCAGTCAATGACTGGAACGAGACGGAGAAGAAGTTTGCCGACGATCATATGCCACACTACCGGTGATGTGCCAGGGCCGGACGCGGAGGGCCGATGGTTAATGATGCGCCATGGCGGAATATTTCAGGGCGGCGTCCTTGTTGCCCATATGCTCGTAGACATGGGCAATGGTGTCGACCAGTGTGCTATTGGTGGAATCCCGGGATAGCTGCTTTTCCAGCCGGATGATCTGGATCGCGTCGGCACGTACCGGCTGAAGGTTCATGCCGGAGGTATTATTGGCGATGGCGTAGTCGAGATAAGGGATGGCCTCCCCGGGCCGGTCAGTCTGCAGGCAGAGGACGAACAGGTAGCGGGCCCTGGAGAAGCTGGGATCTCGGTTGAAAGCCTGCCGGAAATAGACGATCGCTTTATCCTCCTGTTTGATCTTCCCGAAGATCATGGCCGTTTTCTCGTACCACGATGCTTCCGTAGGATGTTCGAGACAGAGGGCTTCCATGACGGTGGCCGATTTGGCCCAATCCTCCGTTTTACTATAGTAGTCATATAGCTGTCGCATCGCCTCTTCCCAGGAGAGATGCTCGAAGGCGACGGCATAGGCCAGGTCTTCTTCTTCCGTGGTCAGGTGCCAGGCCTCGCGGGTGGGGGGTGCGCCGTCGTGGCCCGAGCTGTTGAAGGGCCAGTTATTCCTGAGGTTATCGATCTTATAAGCGCCTGTGAGCGAATCTACACGGGTGATGGGCATGTCCGCCAGCAGCTGGGGGAAGGCTAGTTCCGTGGCCGTGTCCACGGGCAAGAGGCCCTGCTGCTGCAGGGCGCGGTAGAAGGCATCCGATAAAAGCGCATAGCCCGTTAAATTGGGATGGACGTGCTCCAGGAGCAAGGAGCTGCCGACGATGCCATGCGGGGAGGCCGCTTCGAATGCGGACCTGGTATCCACCAGGTGGGTGTTGGCGTATTTGTGACAGAGCTCATCGATTATCGTGTTGATGGATTCAGGGCCGCGGAACCGCAGGGCGTCCATTTCCTTGGCGCGGGTAAAATCCTGTTTGGCTCCGGCGAAGTCGCCATTGGCCCAGGCCTGGGTGGCAAGAGAATAGTCGTAGCCGGCGGAGGCTGTGTCGGAGCTCTTGGGGTCGGCGGGCAGGCTGATAAAAGGATGCTGGTCTTTTAAATTGGAGACGAGGTTGCTGAGAAAGACGGGGACCCCCTGGCGTTGAAAGATCGCCAATGTCTTGTCCATATTGGTACGAAATTGCTGGATGCCGCGGTTGAAAAGCGGTGAGCCATAGGGTATCTGCTGTTCGCCCACCATTAATTCCATACGGGTCTTGCCGGCTTTGGAGGCGCTGGAAGAGAAGAGGTTTGACAGCTTGCCGACGACCTGCGAAAGCAGCTGCACGTCTCGGAACTGCCGCAGCCAGAGTAAGGTATTGACCAGCGTGGGGCTGCCGCCGAGGCGATTGGTGGAACCTACGCCGAGAGCGCCATAGTATTCGTTGTGGCCGGTATAGATGAGGATGGCGTCCGGCTCGTAGTGTACGACGTCACGGGCAAAACCCAGGACCGTATAGGAGTTTACGGCGGTCAGGGAGATGTTGACGATCTCCAGCTTCTTGTCGGGGAAAGATCGCATGAGCCGGTATTGCAGCCAGCGGTGGAAGGAGCCGTTATGGAAATAGGGATAGCCGATGGTCGTGGATTCGCCGAGCACGAAGATGCGCATCGTTCCCGCTTGCTTTACTTTCCGAAAGGGCTCCCGGTTGCCAGAAGTCGCGTTCAGCTGATCGGTGAAATATCTTTTGGAAGCCGAAGGGTTGAAGACCAGGTAGTCGCCGTTATCGGGCGCTTCGATGAACAGGGAGGTGTCATAGCCATAGTGAAAGAGTCTGAGGGCAAGCTCCAGGATAAGAAGGAAGAGGAAGGGCATGGCGATGGCGATAGCGCGAAAGGTCCAGAGCCTGGTGCGGGGGAGGTGTTGTTTCGTAGTAGCCATGCCTGTAGATTTTGGTTTGCGGATCTAATTTTGTTTTACCCATAGGCTATCGGTGAGACGGATATCCGTAGAGGAGCTGCCGGCCATGATCTTGAAGGCTCCTGGCTCTACAACCCGCTTCATGTCCCGGTTCCAGAGGGCAAGCTGATCGGGGCCCAGGCGGAAATGGAGCGTTCGGCTTTCGCCGGGGTTGAGCGACACGCGGCCGAATCCTTTGAGGGCCAGCTGAGGTGTCGTGACGCTGCTGACAAGATCCTGGACATAGAGCTGCGCCACTTCCGTGCCTGAGACCGCTCCCGTATTGGTGATCGTTAGCTGAACATCGGCCGAAGCGCCGGGGCTGATCCTTGCGGGCGATAGCTTAAGCCCGGTGTATTGGAACTGCGTATAGCTTAGTCCGTGGCCGAAAGGAAACAACGGGGTATCCTTCTCGTCGACGTAGCGGTGGAGGGAAGTAGGCTTGTGGTCATAATAGAAGGGAATCTGACCTTCCGAGCGGGGGAAGGTCATGGGGAGCTTTCCGGACGGGTTGGTGCGGCCGAGGAGGATATCGGCGATGGCGAGGCCGCCTTGTTCCCCGGAGAACCAGGTCTCGACGATGGCGGGGACGTGTTCTGCGACCCAGTTGATGCACAAAGGGCGGCCATTGTTAAGCAGGACGACGATGGGCTTGCCGGTTGCGCTAACGGCTTTGATCAGCTGCATCTGCCGGTCGCTGAGCTCCAGGTGGGCGCGGTCTTTACCTTCGCCCACGATGGCAGGCTCTTCGCCAAGGACGATGACGGTCACGTCGGCCCGGCGGACGGCGTCGATGGCTAAAGGGAGAGGGTCCTGGGCCGCGCTGTCCGCATAGCCGGGCTCGTAATGAATGGACAGTGGAGTCGCGCCGGGCAGCGCCGACCGCTGGCGGAGTCCATCTAGGATGGAGACAGCCTTGCCTTCGCCGTTGGAATAACCACCCAGGTAGGTGCTGGTAGCCAGCGGGCCGATGAGCGCGAGGCTATGGATATTGCTCTTCAGGGGAAGGATATTACCTTCGTTCTTCAGAAGGCAGATGCTTTCGCCTGCGGCGCGGAGGGCCAGCTGCTGGTGTTCGGTCGTGTGGAAGACGCGGCCGGCGAGGGTGGTATCCGTATAGGGGTGGTCGAAGAGGCCGAGCAGGAATTTCACGCGCAGGACGTCGCTGACGGCGCGGTTGAGCTGCACGATAGAGAGGAGGCCCTTTTGTAGGGCCGTCTTCATCGCCTGCATGAATTCGGCATGCGGCCAGTCATAGAACTGCATGTCCAGTCCGGCTTTCAGTGTTTGCGCCAGGGCATCGGGGACGCTTGCCGCCGTATGGTGGTTTTCGTAAGACATCTTTATGGCGCCGAGGTCGGAGAGTACGAAGCCTTTGAAGCCCCACTCTTTTCTCAGCACATCCGTTAACAGCCATTTGTTGTCGACGCAGGGGATGCCGTCGAGCTCGCTGTAGGCTGCCATCATGCCGAGGGCTCCGCCTTCGCGGACAGCTTTCTCGAAGACATAGAGGAAGGCGCTGCGGGCCTCGCGTTCACCGATGTTAACGGGAGCGGTATTGCTGCCGGCTTCGGGGATGCCGTGGACGGCAAAGTGCTTGGGTTCGGAAATAACCGCGTCGGGCTGATCGACGCCTTTGCCCTGGAGTCCGCGGACCATGGCGACGCCGTTGCGGGCATCGAGCCAGGTATCTTCGCCGTAGGTCTCTTCCACACGACCCCAGCGCGGATCACGGGGCAGGCAGAGGACGGGCGCGAGGAGCATATGGACACCGTGTGCACGGGTCTCGGTGGCGATGGCCCGGCCCACGTCGTATAGTAATGTAGTGTCCCAGGCCCCGGAGAGCTGCAGGGGGATGGGGAAGGAAGTGCTGCCGAGGCCGCTATAACCATGGAGGCCTTCTTCTATGAAGAGGATGGGGATACCCAGGCGTGTTTTTTCCATGGCGTAATGCTGTAGATCGTTGGCGATGCCGGCAGTTAGCGGGTAGAGATCGTGGACGGAGCCGGCGCCCTGGTTGCCGAGCATAGCGGCAGTCTTTTGCGGGTTCCAGGAGGACGCTTCATGTCCCTGCATGTCTGCCAGCTCTTTTCCCCAATACATGTCCAGCTGACGGATCTTTTCGTCTACGGTCATACGGGAAATGAGGTCTTCGACGCGGCGGTCTATGGGGAGGGCGGCATTCTTATAGGGGAGCGGAGTGAATGCAATGGGTTGCATAACATTTAGAGGGAGGTGGAGCACAGGCCGGAAGAAGGATGCGAGAACGATGGCAGCAACGGGCAGGGCTAGCAGAAAACGGAAATGTTTACTCACACAACAAGCTTTAAATTACAAATAAACGATCCAAAGATTAACCAGGTAATTAATATTGGATTAATTGAGAGGATTTCATGCGATAATTTCCTGGAAGGTCTTGTCGAAGTCGGCGCTATAGATGTCTTTGTAGTCTTTTACGAATTTGAGATAGGTGTTGCTGGCCAGGTTATGCCGTTTGAGCAGGATGAGGCATTTGCATTTGAAGGTAAGGGCGTCTTCGTTGAGCTGGTCGAAATAGAAGATACAGTTGGTGATCTCGATGGTGAACTCGGGATTTTCCGTAATGTCATGATGGCGGAGGTAGCTGAGGCAGCGGTCGATCACGGAGTTGGAGATATCCGATTTTATGTCATCGAGCCAGTTGTATTCAGTTTGCAGGAGGAAGGGCCCTCTTTTGATAATGTGGACCAGGGCATGGATGTGCTGCGGGTCGGGAACGGCAGTCTCATGCAGGAGGGTTACGCAGGTCTTGTAATCCACATAGGTGTCGTCCAGGACCTGGAGCTGCCAGTAGCCCGATTCCTTATTAATGACGCAGTTGCCGATCTTTTCCAGGATGGGTTTCAGCTTGGCGAGGTTCACGGAGCGGTTGTTCTTGGCGTCTTTCTCCGCCTTATCGTGCCAGAGGATCTCATTGAGCCCTTCGGAAGAGATGCCGCGGCCGTTGCGGATGGTATACGCAGCTATAATAAGGAAGAGCTCTTTAAGCAAAGGGGTGAAGAGCCGGGTAGTATCGTGCCCTTCCCGGTCGAAGACCTGAAAGGGGCCGAAGAGAAAGATCGACGAGACCGGCGGACCGGATTCGGGTGCGGGATGGGGAGCCGGGGCCGGAGTGGGGAGCTCTGCGACCAGCGGCTGAATGGCGACAGCGGTTGCTGGCCGGGCATCGGCCGGCGGTATGCCTGCAGTTTTCAACCGCCGGGTCTTGCGGCTGCGCAGCACCAGGCTCGCGGCAATGAACAGGATACCCGTGATCAGCACGGCGAGCAGCCAGGGGCTGCGGCGGACAGGGGTAAACGATAGAGGCGCCGGGGCGATGTCTGTCGGTTCGGGTGGGTAGTTGAGGGTATAGACCCGGACCTGCGTGGCCCGCTGTTTTTCGTCATCCCGGGAATAGAAAAGGGTGACGGCGATCAGCTTGTTGCTGAGCGGGGAATAGTACAGATCGGCATAGGACTGGACATCGTGAAAGTTATATGGAATCGTATTGCCTACAAGACGGAAGGTCGAATCGACGAGGGAGCCTTCCACCAATTGCAGTCTGGAGCTATAAGAGTCGTTGGGAAAAAGGAGGCCATACCAGGTATCTGGTTTGGCGCTGATCACGAGGCTGTTGGCGAAGGTAAAAGGATAGGCCAGCGGCTTGAGGCTATAGATCTTGCGAAAAGAATGCTTCCTGATGTCGTAGCGGAAGAGGTCATAATAATTTCTGGGGTCGAGCATCTGGTCGCCGGTGTGGCTTCCGTAGCCACCTACCATGTAAGCATACTTCCCCTGGGGGTCTGTGCCGAGGGCGGAGAGGTAGCGCGGCGGCAGGTAATCGCCGGCGGTCTTTACGGTATCCCAGCGCCGGGTGGCGAAGCGATAGCGCTGGACGAGATTCTTATAGTGCAGCTGCCCATAACCGCCGATGGTATACAGGGAACTGTCCAGGGGTGAGACGAATTTGTTGGCGTGCCAGAATTCCGTCAGCGGCCCATAAGGGAAGGTCTGATCCCATTGCCGGCTGCCGAAGGAGAAGCTGGCGACGGTCTTGCGATCGATGAAGATGTCCAGCAGCTTATCGTCCGCCGTGTCGTAAACGTTCTGGTGGCCAAGCACGAGCTCGGTGTGGTGGATCGGGGTCCAGTCCATCGTGAAGCCGTCTTTCGTGAACGTATAACCGGCAATGGAGTCGGAAGAAGCGACGAATAGCTTATCCTGCTTGGGGTTGTAGGCTACGCCGGCATAGCCGTTGACGGTGAAGGAGCCTACCATTTCCCACTGCTGGTATTTGGGTTTAAGCCAAACGGGGTTCTTGATCCGTGCAGGGTGACGGGTTAGCTTATCCATGGCCGCTTCGCCCGAGGTCTCGTCCAGCGGCCAGTAGTATTTCTGAGCGCCGTTGTCGGAAAGGCGGATATCTTTGAGCTGCATGGGCGGGATATCGCGGGTCCTGAACTTCCCGAAGTCATTGGCGCCCCAGAGGAACTTGAAGCAGCTGCCGAGAGGGGGTATGGTGGCAGAGCCGGCGGAGTGTCCGTTGAGGCTGAACACCAGGAGATGTTTCTCCAAATCGCAATGGAGCGTGAAGGTATTCAGTCACGATAGAGCTTCAGACTGTCAACGGTAAAGCTGATGCCGGAGAAGTTCTCGCCGATGATGACCTTAAAGGTCTTCAGCCCCTGATTGTAGATGAGATCGATGTTTTGATCGTTCCCATCCCTCCCAAGGGCGATGAATCTGAAGACATAGCCGAAGTAGATCTGGTGACGGGGTAAAAAATTCAGATCGAAGCTGAGGTCGAAGCTGCCGGAGAAGCACAAAGAGTCGTCCGGCGAGAGATCGAGGGAGGTCCTTTTTTCCTGTACTACCTCATGGCTGCTGAACATCAAACCATAGGATTGCGCGAAATCGCTAGTTTGAATCAAGAATACAGCAGCAATGCAAAATAGTAACCTCTTCATAAGCTATGGTAAAGATAGAATTTTTTCCTGACCGTCACGGCCTGCGGCCGGAAGAGGTTGCCGCCCAGATGGCAAAAATGGCATCTTCGTCGTTGAGGCCTTCCGGTACGGCCGGACCGGCGTCGTTGGCATAATACCATTTTTTGTGGTCCAATGGTGAGGTCATCGTACGGCTG
>JAMFRX010000739.1 GCA_026224995.1 Puia dinghuensis | reverse complement strand
TCCTGCGTTTGATATCCGACATACGAAACCTCGATAGTGGCATCTTCAGGGACCATTAAGCTATAATGACCCGTGCTGTCGGTACTGGTACCAATAGCACTGCCTTTCACGCGGACCGTGGCCCCCGCCAGCGGATCGCCCGAGGACGACAACACCTGGCCGGCCACCCGGATATCCGTGGCTGCCTCTTCGGGCGGCGCCCCCTTGGCAGTGATGACGATCAGGTGATTAGGCAGCAGCTGGTAAGACATCGCCGACCGCTTCAGGACATTGTCCAGGATCTGCGGAACAGTCAGTTCATTGGCCTCCACATCGAATTTCTCATGCGGAAGCACATTGTCTTTGTAAAGGAAGGTGTAGTTGCTCTTTTTTTCAATGAGATCAAAGAATGACTGCCAGCCGATGCTTTTCACATTAACGGTCAGCCTGTCCTGCGAACGAACGTGTGCGGAAACCTGCAGAAAAGTAAGCAATAGCAGACAGCTGGACAGTTTCATACGCAGTAGCATTTTTTTCAATTCCCTGGCATGGCCTGAACAGGGAATAGTCAATTTTTTCATACATTTGAAATGTTGAGGTTAAATATTAGGCGACCTGAAATCCGGGCGGAGATTAGGTGTCAGTCTCAATAATACCCAACACGGGAAGTGTGTCAGCACTTCCTGCTTTTTTGGGCAAGCTCGTCGCTACCATATCTTTACTGTGTCTTTCGCAATACTATAATGGAACCCCGCCGTGAGCTGCAACGCATGCATCACATCCGCAATCGGCACATTCGGAAAAGTCCCGCTGATCGTATCCTGCTGATAACGATCCCCGTAAAACACGATCTTTATATTATACCATCGTTCCAGCCGCACCGCCAGGCCCGCCAACGTTTCCTGCCGGAAGACCAGCTTGTTCTCTACCCACGAAGTCTCCGAAATGGTACCATCGGTCTGGTCGGGAACGACGGGCTTCCGGACAAAAGCCACCGAACTGCTGGGAATGATCACCTTTTCGTTTGGATGCAGCAGCATGGACGACTGCGGATCGCCGGCGATCGAGACTTCCACCTTACCGTCTATCAGGGTGGTCTCCACCAGGGAATCACCCGGATAAGCCTTCACATTCAAAGTAGTTCCCAGTACCCGCACGTCTAAATGACCGGCATGGATCAGAAAAGGATGCTGCGCGTCATGCTTCACGTCGAAGAACGCTTCACCCTCCAGCTGCAGCTCTCGTTTACTGCGCGAGAACCCTTGGGCAAAAACAACCTTGCTCCCCGCATTCAGCCATAGCTGCGAACCATCCGGCAACCGCATATATCGCTTGGCGCCTCTGCCGGCCTCTAACGTAGCAGGAGCACGCGCCTTCGCAGACAATGCCGCCGCCTCGTCACCAGCAGAATGCCGTGTTTCCTTTACAAAACACAAGGCAACTACCAACAACAGCACACAGGCCGCCGCCATCCATCGCATCATCGCTACCCTTCGTACAGCAACCGGTGGCGCAATATTTGCATCCACCACATCAGCCTTCTCCTTATGACAGGTGATCTTGTGTAGCCCATCCTCCATCAAACGCTGTTCTTCTTCCGCAGAAATACCTTTCGGCGGTGACTGGGACAGTTCCGGCAAGATTTCGGCCATACGACGGAGCTCCGGAAAGGCAAGGAAGGCCCATTCCAATTCTTCCATCTCTTCAGCTGTCGCTTCTCCGGCTACATACCTGGCCAATAAAATAAAAGCCCTGTCCTGATCCATATACTAAAGGACACGGCATTAATAAAAAACCCTTAAGAAAAATAAAAAAATTTACCTTTAACAGCAGAAGTGCATGGAAACGATAGCGAAACATCTGATTAGTGCCCACCCTGAACGAGCTGGCCAACTTAGTTTTGAAGAACTATACAAGCAATATTTCGTCCGCCTCTTCCGGTTCTGTTACTCCATCGTCCATCAAAAAGAATCTGCCGAAGAGATCGTCAATGATGTCTTTCTCAAATTGTGGGAAAAAGGGAATGCAGGCATCGGCAATATCAGCCTCTATCTATATATCTCTGTCAAAAATCGCTCCCTCAATTATCTCCGCGACAACGCCAACGGCGCCACCATCGAGCTCAGCGACCGCTGCGACCCCTATATCCGCTTCGATGCCACCCCCGAATCCCTGCTGCTCAACGCCGAAGCCCTCCAAGGCCTTCGCATCGCCATCAACCAGCTCCCGCCCCGCTGCAAGCTCATTTTCACGCTCATCAAAGAGGACGGCCTCAAATATAAAGAAGTCGCCCGCCTCCTCGACCTCTCCGTCAAGACCATAGAAGCACAGCTCTCCATCGCCATGCAAAAGCTCGCCGCCGCCCTGGCAAAATAGTCAGGACTAACTATATAGCGATTCCGAAACTTCTTCGAATTTTGGACTTCTATTTAAGCCCAAAACCCGAACTAACATGAAACAGTTTCCCCTATCGAAGTTTATTCCTTTTGCAATTTTCATCCTCTCCCTCTCCTCCTGCGACATCGAACAAGAATCGGAGACCCTGAAGAACACTACCTTCCAGGCATCTGTAGACAAGGCCAACCTCAGAGAAAACGGCTCATCCAAGATCACCTACAATTCTAAGACCCGTGAGAACATGATCTTCACCACGGAGATCACCTTTTATGGCGTGACCATTCCCAAAACCGGCTACCAGAACGATGCCTACCCCTATCAGCCCGATTCTGTTGCGAGAACCCCGGAAAAGCAATTATCCCTGGGCATCAGACCCGGCATCGAATACATTGGCAAAGGCGCCAAATTCCCCGGCGGCAATTTCAACATCGATCTAAATTATCTGGAGATCCCCATAGACGTGGTCGCTCACGTTCCCGCAGGCCCCGGCGACGCCCACTTCGGCCTCGGACCCTATTTCGCCCAGGGCATCGGCGGCGGCGGCCCTAATGGCGTCTACGGCCAGGACGCCGGCGGTTTCAAACGCTTCGACGCCGGCCTCAACCTCCTCCTGGGATATAGATTCGATAACGGCATCGCCATCGACCTCGGCTATGACCTCGGCCTCGCCAACGTCGAATACGCCAACGAAGACGTCAGCGGTCACACCCGCACCTTCAGCCTTAACTTCGGTTATCAGATCGGCAGATTGTTTACGAAGAAAAAATAAAAGCCACCATACCAATCCATGTGTTCATCAGCCAGGCGCCCTCTTCGGTGCCTGGCTTTCCTGTTTCAAAACCGGACACTCGATCATCAAAATCGTACGCTTCCCGAACACCTCCTCAATGCAAATCATTGACTATCACCCACCTACAATTCCTGGCACAGCGCTCGCATTACTGTACACAGCAAACAAAAAAATTAACAATAAAAAACTAAAGTCATGTTACAGGTAAAAAACACACTCAGCAAATTAGTATTGGCAACGGCACTGTTCCTCACCGTTGGTATCGCCTCCAGCTTCGCAGCCCCCGCACCCACCGGCGGGATCGGCTACACCGTAAATAGCGCTTTCCACAAAGACTTCGCTAACGCCACAGTAATAGATTACAAAGTATCAAAGGACTACACCCGGCTGACCCTCAAAATGACCGACGTTATCTTCGAAGCTTTCTATAACGACAACGGAGACCTCCTGGCCGTATCGCAAAACATCAGATCTTCTCTGTTGCCCGTAAAATTACTCGCTGAGCTCAGGAAGAACTATGGAAACTGCTGGATCTCCGACCTGTTCCAGCTCACCAGCGATGACCAAAGCAATTATTACATCACCCTCGAGAACGCCGACAGCAAGATCACCCTCAAATCATCCGATGCCGCTGGCTGGGAACTGTACAAGAAGACGAACAAGGACTAGTATAATTTGGCTCCCCGGGTGAAATTCAGTATCTTCAAATGGATTGCTGAGCCATTCATTCACCCTAATTCCGAACTATGTCCATCCGGATAGCCATCAATCATAAGACTACCTACCAATACGACCGATTCGTCTCTCTGTCGCCGCATATATTCAGGTTGAGGCCGGCCGTACATTCCCGCACCCCCATCCAGGCCTATTCATTCAAGGTCACACCCGAGGAACATTTCATCAATTGGCAGCAGGATCCCTTCGGCAACTACCAGGCAAGAGTAGTCTTCCCGGAAAAGACCAGGGAGCTGAGCATCCAGGTAGAGGTCATCGCCGACATGATAGTCATCAACCCCTTTGATTTCTTCGTCGAAGACTATGCCGAACGCTATCCCTTCACCTACAAGGAGGACCTGCACAAAGAGCTGGTTCCCTACCTGGAAACTGAAGCATCAGGCCTCCTTCTGGACAAATGGCTGGAAGAAATAGACAAGAGCCCAAAGAACATTAACGACTTCCTGGTCTACATCAACCAAAAGCTCAACCGGGATATCAATTACAATATCCGCATGGAAGCGGGCGTCCAAACCTGCGAAGAGACCCTGGAAAAGGCCCTCGGCTCCTGCCGCGACTCCGCCTGGCTGCTGGTACAGATCTTACGCCGCCTCGGCCTGGCAGCCCGCTTCGTCTCCGGCTACCTGGTACAGCTCACCGCCGATATCAAATCACTCGACGGCCCCTCAGGCCCCGAAAACGATTTCACCGACCTGCATGCCTGGACGGAAGTCTATATCCCCGGCGCCGGCTGGATCGGCATGGACCCCACTTCCGGCCTCTTTGCCAGTGAAGGACATATCCCCCTGGCCTGTACCCCTCACTATGAGAGCGCCGCCCCCGTCGTAGGCGCCACGGACGAATGCGAGACGACTTTCTCCTTTTCCAATACCGTCACCCGCATCCACGAAGATCCCCGGGTGACAAAACCCTACTCGGACGAACAGTGGGCTACCATCGACGCCACGGGGTATAAGGTGGACGAAGACCTGCAGGCAGGGGACCTCCGGCTGACCATGGGCGGCGAGCCGACGTTCGTTTCCGTAGACGATATGGAGTCTGCCCAGTGGAATACCGAAGCCGACGGTGACGAGAAACGCCAGCTGTCCCACGACCTCATCTTCCGTTTACGCGCAGCGTTCGGCCCCGATGGCATGATCCACTATGGCCAGGGTAAATGGTATCCCGGCGAACCGCTGCCCCGCTGGCAGTACGGGCTTTTCTGGCGCAAGGACCACCTCCCGATGTGGAAGAATACCCAGCTGATCGCCCACGAAAAAACTGCCCGCATCTATACGGAGGATCACGCCAGGATCTTCATGCAGGAACTGGTAAAATACCTGGCCGTCAGCGAAGAGAACATCAGCGCGGCCTACGAAGATACCTTCTACCTGTTATGGGTGGAAGGAAAGCTGCCCCCTAATATAGACCCCTTCAAAGCCGACCTCAAAGACCCCTTCGAACGCCGGACGCTCGCGCGCCTGCTGGACAAAGGCCTGGATACCCCCGCAGGCTATACCCTGCCCCTGAAATGGGATTACGAAACCGGCATCTGGCAAAGCTGCAAGTGGGTGCTCAGCAGGCCCCGCCTCTTCCTGGTCCCAGGCAATTCCCCCATCGGACTAAGGTTACCGCTCGACTCGCTCCCCACCGTTGCTAAGGACAACGAGCCGCAAAAGGTAGAGCGGAGCCTTTTCGAAGAGCTCCCTGCATTAGGCGAATACCAAACGGCCATCGCCAGGCGCTACCGTCAGACGCCCAGCCTTGTCGCCGCACCGCCGCAAAAAGCCGTCATCAAGACCACTCTCTGCACCGAAGTCCGCGAAGGCATCCTCTATATCTTCCTGCCACCCATAGACTACCTCGAAAATTATTTAGACCTCCTCTCCTCCATCGAAGCGACCTCGGAAAAGCTCAACATCCCCATCCGCATCGAGGGCTACGAACCACCTCGCGACTACCGCCTCGAACGCCTCGTAGTATCCCCCGATCCCGGCGTCATCGAAGTCAACATCCACCCCGCCGCTAACTGGAAGGAACTGGTCCATACGATCGACACCTTATACCAACAGGCCTTCCTATCCCGTCTGGGTACAGAGAAGTTCATGCTCGACGGCCGGCATACCGGCACAGGCGGCGGCAACCACATCACCATCGGCGGCGCCAGGCCGGCCGATAGCCCGCTGCTCAGAAGACCCGACCTCCTGAAAAGCCTCATAGGCTACTGGCAGCATCACCCGGGCCTCTCCTACCTGTTCTCCAGCGCCTTCATCGGCGCCACTAGCCAGGCGCCCCGCATGGACGAAGGTCTCGATGAAAAACTATACGAAATGGAGATCGCCTTCAGCCAGGTGCCGGAGAAGGGATTTATCCCCTTCTACCTCGTAGACCGCATCTTCCGCCATCTCCTCACAGATCTCACCGGCAATACCCACCGCTCGGAATTCTGTATCGATAAGCTATATTCGCCGGACACGTCCTCAGGACGGCTCGGCATCCTCGAATTCCGGGCCTTCGACATGCCACCGCACCGGCAAATGAGCCTGGTGCAGATGCTCCTGATCCGCGCCCTCATCGCCAAATTCTGGAAGCAGCCATACAAACAAACCCTCACCAGGTGGGGCACAGAGCTCCACGATAAGTTCATGCTTCCACATTATGTCCGCGAGGACATGCAGGAGGTGGTCAACGACCTCAACGAAGCCGGCTACCCCTTTCACCTCAGCTGGTTCGACCCCTTCCTGGAATTCCGTTTCCCGCATTACGGCACGATCAGGCTACAGGGAATAGAAATGGAGATCCGCATGGGCATAGAGCCCTGGAATGTCCTGGGCGAAGAGATGGCCAGCGGAAGCACCGCCCGCTATGTCGACTCCTCCCTGGAAAAAGTACAGGTAAAGCTAAAAGGGCTCAATGGCTCCCGCTATATATTATTGGTGAATGGCCGCCGCGTCCCGCTGGTGCCAACCGGCGTAAAGGAGGAGTATGTCTGTGGTGTTCGCTACCGCGCCTGGCAGCCGCCTTCCGCCCTCCACCCAACCATCGGTATCGACACCCCGATCACCTTCGATCTCGTCGACACCTGGAACAGCCGTTCCATCGGCGGTTGCACGTATTATGTGGCCCATCCCGGCGGCCGGAGCTACGAGGCCTTTCCTGTAAATAGTTATGAAGCGGAGTCCAGACGCGTCAACCGCTTCGGTACCACGACATACACCCAGGACGTCCTGAGACCCTCTCCGGCATTCCAGGGCGTACGCCGCTACATCAGCCAGGACCGCCTGCCCTTTCTCTGCGACGCACCACCGGAAGAAGTCAATAGAGATTACCCTTATACGCTCGACCTGCGACGCTTTCGGAAGAAAAGTTAAGACACCGCTCGTGCATGAAGCGCAGCTTTTCGATGACCGTGGGAGAAAGAATAAAAGGATAGAAATCCGCATGTCCCATGCTTCGGTTCAGGCTATTGACCGCAAAACAGATCGGCAGCCACCGTTTTATCAACTTGTTGAAATCCGCCACTCCATAGGGCTCCCTGATCACATTGGCCTTGATGCCCGCATCCGCGTCCAGCTCCACGGGATCGATGCTGATCCCAAAAGCCCAGGCCGTCTCCAGCGTATCCATCATATGTAGATAATGCGCCCAGGTCTCCGCCCAGTCTTCCCAGGGATGGGCCGTTGCATATTGACTGATAAAACGCTGGTTCCAGTCTGCCGGCGCCCCATTGCTATAGTAGGTCGCCAGCGCGGTCGCATAATCCTGGCTATCATCACCAAAAAGCTGGCGGAATTTTTCCAGCGCAGGGTCGTCCTTGATCAGCACATCCCAGTAGTAGTGACCGGATTCGTGGCGAAAATGCCCCAACAGCGTCCGGTACCGTTCTCCAAGGTCCAGCTTATGCCGCACCCTCTCCGCCTCATCCGCTTCTTCAATATTGATGGTGATCACCCCGTTGTCGTGCCCCGTCATCACCTTGGTAGAGCCATCCGCCATGAAGTCGAATAGGAGGGCTTCCTCCTGCCCACTTCTTGTATAGGTAAAAGGAAGCTTCAGCCGCAGCAGGGAATAGATAAGCCGGTGCTTGGCTACTTCCATATTTTTCCACAGCCGCCGGTTCTCATCGCTGCTCAGCGAAGGGATCACCCGGTTCAACGTGCAGGCCAGGCAAAAGGAAGAATCGGAATCAGCGGGGATAAGCCAGTTGCAGACGCCGTATTCGGCATTCTTGCAATACTTGTATGGCGCGGGTAAAGTGACCATCGCAAGAGTTGCAGGGTCGAAGCCCACGGAATGCCCGCAGTGGAGACATTTGCTATTCTCAAAATATAGTGGGTTGTGACAATTGGAGCAGGTATAGACCTTCATGGCAGAATTTAAGAAGGTATATAATACAACAACTATACCATGCCCGACCGCCGTACATCTACCGACACCGTCAACCCATGCGAACCGCTGCTCAGGATGATCCCCTTCATCGGTGCGATATCCGCATAGTCTCTTCCCCACCCAATGGTGATATGTTGATCCCTCGGCAGCACATTATTGGTTGGATCGAAGTCCACCCATCCCATTTGGGGGATATACACGCTGAACCAGGCATGCGAGGCATCGACGCCGATCAGCTTTTCCATTCCCTCCGGCGATAGGGTCTCTATATAGCCGCTTACATACCGTGCAGGCAATCCGACCGACCGGACGCAGGCTATCGCCAGATGCGCGAAGTCCTGACAGACGCCCTTGCGCTCCCGCATGACAACGGCCAGCGGCGTGCTGATAGTAGTAAACCCGGGCGTGAACCGGAAATCCGTATAGATGCGGCGCATGAGATCCATAGCGGCGTCGAACACCGGCCTCCCGGGTTGGAACGAGACCTGCGCATAAGCCAGGATCTCTTCATTCCAGGCAGTCATCGGTGTTTCGAAAACAAATTGCCTGACCTCTTGCGCCTCATTTAAATTCACCTCCCTGACATTTCCATCCATTTTCTCCACCACAGAGTATACATTCACCGTCAGCTGCGCATGCTCTTTTTCAATGGAGAAATAGATCACCTTGTTACCAAAGAAGTCCTCGTATTCCTTCAGTGTATCCGGCTGGGGCTCGATGCGCACCACCACTTCCTTACAAAATTGCCGCTCTGTATTCCGGGGCGCCAGCCGCAGAACGTTGTGGCATACGCTCACCGGCTCCAGATACGCATAGGTCGTGTTATGGGTAATGCTATACTTCATTTGTCGATGGTCCTGGGAGCCAGCTCATGTTTGAAATAGGTCTTGGAGATCACTTCCGGGATAGCAGCAAGCAGCGAATACATCCGCGCTAAGAACTCATCCAGCTTTCTATATGCAGCCGCCGAAACGTCGGCCGAAACCAGCTCTTTCTTATCCGCCAGTTTCAACAGGGTATCCGCTTCCAGGATAAGCCGCTCATATTCAGTGAGGAGATACCCGCTTTGGTTCTTAGGCAGCCTGTTAAGATAGGCCTTTAGCCTGTCCACCTGGTAGGTCAGCGACCGGGGGTTATTCGGATCGAACAGCATGAGGTCCAGCACCAGCTCATTATTTATCGGCGCCCGGTATTTATAGCGATAGTTCACCAGGCTCTCATGGCTCATCAGCACGCTCTGCTGCAGGTTGTATTCTACAAGATCGCTGCTTCTCCCTACCAGCGTCGTCTGGAGCATGGTGATCAGCAGGAGGCTTTGCTCGATCTTCCTTCCGGCATCCAGCAGGATCCAGCCCTGCTCGCGGGAGATGCTTTCCCTGTTCAGCCCAATGAAGGCCACTATAAAGGTGATCAGGTTGTCCAGCGTATGCAGCATCCGCAGATGTCCCTGATGCGTCAACGGGATATCCGCCCGGAATTCTTCCTCCATCACCCGGAGCACCCTCCAGGTGTCCGTCGACCAGTGTTCACGCACTTCGTGTATCGCCCTATGGAATTGCTGAAAATTATATTTAAGGCTACCGACCCGCTGGTCATTGAGCAGCACCTCTTTCAATTCCGCCCAGGGATTCGCGAATTTGACCTCGCTTCCCTCGCCCGTGAACCCGGGATAGGTATAGCTATATTCTGTAAGCGCTATCAGCAGGCTGCGTTCCGTTTGGCTATTGGTATCGGTAACCAATTTATTGCCTTCCGCCACGAATTGCATCACGGTCCGCAGGAACCGGGCGTTGCCGAGGATCCGCTCCGTATACCTGCCGACCCAGAACAGGTTTTCAGCGGCATGGCTCGGCAGCATATCGCTGAAAGCCGCGGTCGACCGCTCCGGCGTCTCCTTCAGCACACTCACGATCCGGTTAGGCTCCGGCGAAAGGATCCAGGCATCCTTGCTGATACCGCCGCTCTGGTTGCTGATGATAAAGTTTGCCTCCGTGGACGTCCTGCAAAGCCCTCCTGCCATCGCTACATATCCCTTGTCATTGCTCACCAGGAAGCTCCTGAAGAGCACTTTCCTGGATTCTATCTTCCCCCCGATCAGGGCCGGCGTGGAAGCGATGTCCACCTTCTCCTGACCTACATACAAAGTAGGATTGGCCTTGATCCGCTGCTTCAGCTCGTTTAGCTCCCGGCTGGAAAGCGATGCCCCATCCACAGAAGAGCTGCCCGTGGGGTT
This sequence comes from Puia dinghuensis, assembly GCA_026224995.1. Lineage (GTDB taxonomy): Bacteria > Bacteroidota > Bacteroidia > Chitinophagales > Chitinophagaceae > Puia > Puia dinghuensis_A. Next base: position 717 of record JAMFRX010000739.1, on the reverse strand, counting down.
ACGGAAGATCCTTTTTATCACGAGCGAAGGCAGATGCGTCAGCACATAGTTGAGCTCTTTGGGCTGGCCGCACCACCAGGAAGCTATCGTCGGTATCCGCAAGTCCTCAGATAAAAGATAGCGGGCTATCGGCTGCAGGAACGGCATCATCCCCGGGTTTTCCAACACCCCGCTGCCTATTGGATTGGCAATGCTCACGTTCCCGCTTCGCACGGCCTGCAGAAGGCCCGGGATACCCAGCTGCGAGTCTTCCTTTAGCTCCAGCGGATCACAGTAGATATCGTCCACCCGGCGCAGGATCACGTCTATCCGCTCCAGCCCCCCCATTGTCTTTAGCCAGACATAGTTATCTTTTACTATCAGGTCATTGCCCTGCACAAGCGTAAAGCCAAGGTAAGAAGACAGGTAGGAATGTTCAAAATAGGTCTCATTGCTGGAACCCGGTGTCAGGATGACTATCCGGGGATTCATCCGCTGATGCGGGGCTATCTCATTGAGCCCATTCCGCAGCGCACTAAAATACGGCGAAAGATGCCGCACCTTCAACCCGTTGAACAGCTCGGGTATCACCCGCGTCATCGCCGTCCTGTTCTCCAGCGCATAGCCCGAACCGGAAGGCGCCTGCGTCCTGTCGTTCACCACCCAGATCCGCCCGTCCCTGCTCCGGGCCAGATCGGCCGAGTCAAGGATAAGCTGATGTTTACCCGGATTCCGGAT
>JAMFRX010000738.1 GCA_026224995.1 Puia dinghuensis | reverse complement strand
CCTGCTGAGCAAAGACTTCCTGAAGCTGGTCCTCATCGCCTCGGTCATCGCCTTCCCCATCGCCTGGTGGGCCATGAACCAATGGCTGCAGAGTTTCGCCTATCGCATAGGTATCAGCTGGTGGATCTTCGTCGTCGCAGGCGCCGCCGCCATGCTGATCGCCCTCGTCACCGTCAGCGTCCAGACCATCCGCGCCGCCCTGGCCAATCCAGTCCGGAGCCTGCGATCGGAGTGAGGGGGTTATGATTTTTAAGGTTAATTTTGCCTGGACGGCGGCCTTCGGTCCCTTTAAGGAACCTTTACTATGAGTCAAGTAGAAAAATGGCCACCGATCCGGGCATCCGTAGTCTCAAAAACTACGTTATTTTATAAAACATTTTAGTATGGTAAAGTATGCACTGTTAGCCCGTTTAGAGGCCAAGCCCGGGAAAGAAAAGGAAGTAGCCGAATTTCTGAAGAGCGCGATACCCCTGGTGGCCGAAGAAGCAGGCACTATTCATTGGTTTGCTTTGCAATTGGGCCCCTCCACTTTTGGCATCTTCGACACGTTTGAGCAAGAAGATGACCGAAAAGCACATCTTACAGGGAAAATCGCTCAGGCGCTGATGGCCAATGCCGCTGCCCTGTTAGCTAAAGATCCGGTGATAGAGCAAGTGGACTTATTGGCTGTAGCGCCATTTAAGTAATAATAATTGTTATTCATGCAGCATCCTGTCTTCCCGACAAAAGCCTGCAGCATGCAGATGAACCAGCCGCGAATGCGGTTGGTTTTTTTATGCCGGCGCGGGTTGAATTTCGATTGCCGTCACAGGTGCCTTTACCACTGCTGAATGATAATACAAACATTCGATTCGTCTTTCAATGCAAATTCCTTTGCTCCCCACGGTCGAAGTGTAATTTCTTTAAGATTCGGATGCAAGAATTCCGGATGTGTTGCCGCCACTTTTTTGTATACCTCTTCAATATCATTTGTTTCAAGCCTGAATTCAGGCCTGTCTTTCTCTGCATATTCCTTATTTTGGAATAAGAGTATAGACAATCCGTTTTTCTTGACTGTGCAATAGGGGTGATCCGTATTCAATTCATCATGACCAATATTAAACTCGAGGCAGTCAATAAAAAGTCTGAGACCCATTTTAATGTCCTCGTAAAATATATTTGGGATTAGTTTAATAAAATTCATTCTTAGGTTTGATTTTTATGTGAAGACTTGCAATGTCCCGGCGACCTAACCTCCCTTGCTGCTTAACAAATATAAAGGCCTTTATCGTTGCCCTCTGACATTTCTTTGATTTTTTTTGGGCACGTGCCCGCAAAATAAAAGGCGACTGAAAACATTGGTTTTCAAATCGCTGAATTCGCCGCTGGTGAAAGACTATTTGGACGATTTTTTCGTTATGAAGCGCTATGAAGAATTTTTTTTCCTGGTTACTGAAACCGTGGGCTAGCTTGGCCGAACGTCGCGGACAGATCCGGCACATGACAGAGATCACCCAAAAATTACAGCATCTTAAAAAAGTGAAAGCCGACGTGGCAGCCGGTGGAGAAACGAGCTCGTCAGCAGCCGGGAAGGTGTTGCCCGCTGGGGCCCTGATGTCTGATGAAATTGCGGCCAGGCATGGATTGCAACTGTCAGCGGATCTGAAGATGATCATCGATCACCCGGAGTTTTTCCCTGATGAGAAGAACCTCTTTTATTTGGGGTATTTTTTTGGAAACCCCTTCCGGATGAAACGGTTTTCCAACTCCGGGGAGGGGATTTTCAAATATGTGTTACCCGATAGTCTGGTCGCAAGATTACCGGTTGAGATCTTACCTCATACGGCCGTAATCGTGGCGGGTTGTGATTTTGTAGAAGGTGAAAGCTTTCTATTTTATGGGTTCAATCAGGCAGGGGAGCCGGTCGGCGTCTTTTTGCACCGACGTCGGCGTTCATTGCCGGTAAGGGTAGGACGTTCGCTGGAGGAGGTTTTGGTCTCGATGGCGGAGATGAAGGGGGGCTTCCCTCCTGCCGTTGAGCTCAGGAGGGAGTGGGATCGGGTCTTTTTCTTTGAAGATGATGATAACGAGTATCGCACCAGGGAGGAGTTGTTTAAGCATCGGGAATCGTTGAAAGATTATATAGGGTTCTTTTTTATCAAGAATGATATCGCTTATGTTGATCGGCTATTGGGGGAAGACCATTGGGTGTTTTTCAATTACCGGTTTAATGATAGGGAGGCCCTCAATGCCATCCATGCTTTCCTGAGACGGCATGGAGTATCTGATACGGTTTCAGGAGATGGCTATATGCTGGATGAAATGGAGGGATTGGTCCCCCGGCTCAATAAGGATCGGGCTATGGAAAAATTCTACATCATAGCAGTCGGGGGAAAAGGTGGATTGGCCTATATGCATCTCCGACAGGCGGAGGAATTGCTGAAGCAGGGGATGGTAGATGGGGGGGAGGAGCTCTTTCAGTATCACCTCGCTGATGGCGCGCCTTCCGATACATAACGGTGCAGTTCTTCGTTCCGTACGATCGGTCCCATTCCAAAGAGGAAGATGGCCACACCGATGAGCGCGGAAATTCCGAAGCCGATAAACAATATATTATAGGCCGTCGTATAGCCATGGAGAGCGGACACAGACTTCAGCGTGACGCCCGATGCCGATTGGAATATGGCGCCACCCAATCCATTACCTATGCAGGCCAGCCCCCAGGCCGAAGCCGCTGCATTTTTCGGAACCACGTCGGCGGGCAAGGCCAGGCAATTAGCCGTATAGGATGTATATCCGAAGCCTGCCAGTCCGAAAAGGATTAGCGCCGAAACGGCTGAAGTGATGAGCAGGGGGCCTGCGAGCAGGGACAGTCCCATGATCAGGCCGGAAAGAACTACGGCCAACTTGCGGGCGCGGGGGATGGGCATTCCCCGGCGAATGATATACTGGGTAAAATATCCGCCGCAGATGTTGCCGGCATCGGCAATTACAAAAGGCAGCACAGCGTAAAAACCGATCTTCTTCAGGTCCCAGTGAAAGACGTCTACCAGGTAGCGGCCCAGCCAGAAGGTAACGAAATACCATACCGGCTCCAGGAATACTTTGCCCAGCAGGAAGGAGGTAACGAACCGGGTCCGCAATAGCTTCATGGGGGGGATAAGGCGTTCCCGGATCTCATGCCTTAGGGGCGCCGGCGTATAATAGATCAGGCGGAAGAGGATCACCCACAAATAACCGAAAATGCTCAGGATCACAAAGGTCGACCGCCAGCCATAGCGGGTACCCACATAAGCTACCAGTGGCGGAACGATGATAGCGCCCAGGGCGCTGCCGCTATTGAAAATACCAGAAGCAGTAGACCGTTCACGTGCCGGGAACCACTCGCCCGTGACCTTCACACCCGCAGGCCAGTTACCCGCTTCGCCGATACCCAGCAGGAATCTGCAGACGCCGAATTGCAGAGGCGTGCGGGCGATGGCATGGAGGAGGCCTGCAGTCGTCCAGAAAAGCATGCAGAGGATATAGCCCAACCGGGCGCCCAGCCTGTCGATCACATAGCCGGAAAAAACATTCGAGATCATGTAAGCAATGAAAAAGGCTGCTCCGAGATAGCCGAAGACATCGTCGGGGATCAGGTGCCGCAATGCACCGTCGGCGCTCAGATAGTTGAAAGCCAGCCGGTGGACATAGTTCAGTACGGTGGCCAGGAAGGCCAGGCCGATCATTACCCAGCGCATGCCGGAGGGGCGGTCCGCCGGGATTTGACCGTTCATAGCGGGATCGTCTTTACAAATGTTTGCTTTTGCTGTATCTGTTTTAATGGGTTGTGCAGCGGCCTGCCCATTCCTTCCCAGTGGATCTCCATGACATCCCCATCCATAAGACCGAACTGGCTGCCGAAGCTAAAGGCATCGGCGCCAAAGAAATGTACATGCGCCTGCAAAGGGATGCGGTGGCTCCCGTATTTGAAATGATGGTATTCCAGGTTTTCGAGGCTATGGGCCATGTGTTTTTCGCCCGTATGAATGCCGGTCTCCCATACCCGCCCGCCATCGCGCCAGATAGCTACCGTTCCGACGATTGCATCGAAGTCCGCGCCGATCACCAGTTCCGGTCCTATTGCGCAGTTCCGCAGCTTCGAAGGCGCCAGGTAGAGATAATTTTTCTTTTCCATGACATGATCCGAGAATTCATTGGCCGTCGTCAGCCCTATCCGGCGGGGGATTCCGGCGTCATCCACGATGTAGATCCCCGCTATTTCCGGTTCTTCGCCGCCGTCATCGCCATAGGCCGGGATCTCCAGAGGCTGGTTATGTGCACGCAGTGTATATCCATTGCCTTTGTAAAACCATTCCGGCTGGATGCCGATTGCGCCTTTTTCAGGGAATCCGCCTTCTAAGCCCCACTGGTATATCCGCATGCTGTCCGTCGGCTGGGCGGTGGCCGATTGATGCATCATCTGCCTGTTGAGCGCGCTGTTCTTATGGGTGAGCCCCGTACCCGATACGAGGCAGGCAAAGGGGTTTTCGGGATGATCGAAAGAGGGCAGCAACTGCCACTCGCTTTTGCCTTCATAGACGGCGGAGTAATCCAGTTGCTCTTCGGATAGCAGGTTTGCCGCCAATTCCGGCAGCGGGATAGTTGAGCGGATAGACCGGATAGCCAGGTCATAGATGGAGGAAGTATCTTTCAAGAGCCGGAGGACCGGCTCCTGCACGAGTGCCACGCATCGGTGACGAGTGGGATGATTCAGTTGGACGAGTCGAATGGGATCGGGAGTCATATGATAAGTTTTTATTGGCTTACCCAGCCGCCGTCCACGGAAATGCAGGCGCCGGTGGTATAGCTGGAAGCCGGGCTGGCCAGGTACAACGCGATCCCGCCGATCTCGTGCAGCTCGCCCCAACGGCCCATCGGCACTTTCGAGATAAAGGCCTGATACTTCGCCGGATCTTCCAATAACGGCAGGTTCATGTCGGTGGCGAAAGGACCGGGCAGGATGGCGTTGACATTGATGGAGTCGCGGGCCAGTTCTATCGCCAGTGACCTGGTCAACTGCACGATAGCGCCTTTGCTTGTCGCATAAGGCGTACGTTCGGCAATAGCGACAACGGACAGCATAGATCCGATATTGATGATCCGGCCGTAACCATTTGCCTTCATGATCGGGACAACTTCCCTGGCGGCGAGCCATGAACCGGTGACATTCACCTGTTGTACTTTGTTGAAATCTTCCGGGGACAATTGTTCTATGGGCCCGCGGATATTGATCCCTGCGGAATTTATCAGGATATCGATCTTTCCCGCCTCTGCCACCACCCGGCTAACGGCCGAAGCTACGCTGTCCGCATTACAGACATCGCATTCAACGCTAAAACAGTGGCCAGTGCCCGCGCCCATTTCCGCGCCGGGCGCTGCCTTAGCATAAATGCCCCGGATAAAGTCTTCCGCTTCCCGGTTCTTCGTCTCATCTCGGGCGGCAATGGCTATTGTAGCGCCTGCTTCCGCCAGCGCCTTTGCCATTGACAGTCCAAGGCCGCGATTGCCGCCGACCACGAGGGCGACCCGGCCTTTTAAACTGAACAGATCGAGAATAGTCGATTCCATTTTATTCGATGATGTTGAACTGTTCGGGATTGGGCTTCAGGGTCAGGCCGACGCCGGGCCGATTGTCGTCCAGCTGCAGCTTTCCATTTTGGGCGACCGCTTCGCCGTCGAAAATATACCAGAACATTTCATTGCCTACTTCAATGTCTGTTTTTGGAAAATATTCCGCCATGGGTGAGGCAAAGCTGCTCATCACCACATGCAGATTGTGCATCTGGCCGCCGTGCGGGATCACTTCGATGCCATGGACCTGTGCCAGTGTACAGATCTTTTGGGCCTCGGTGAAGCCGCCTACCCGATTGGTATCGAACTGAAAAATATCCAGCGCTCCGGCCGTTGCCAGGTCATGAAACCCGAATCGGGTGTATTCGTGTTCGCCGCCGGACAACGGGATATCCGTGTATTCTTTCAGCTTACTGAACAGATGGATCTCGTCGGGCAGCAGCAGCTCTTCCACCCAACGAAGATTGTAGGGTTCAAGCTCCTTCAGGAGCGCCCGGGCATAGGGAAAATTAAAACCCATATAGGCTTCCAGCATGATCTCTATGTCGTCGCCCACGGCTTCCCTCACCACTTTCACCATTTCGACGTTCTTCTTCATGCCTGCCGTCCTTCCGTAAGCGGGTAGCCGCAGCGAAGCTTCATCCCGGTAAACCCTTCACTCTTATAGTGGGCCGCTTCTTCCTGCAGCCGGTCCAGCTGGCGGGTATACAGGCGGCTATAATATGTCTCTATCTGTTCTTTCGTCCTTCCACCCAGGAGCATGAATACCGGTTGTCCCAGTGCAATGCCCTTGATATCCCAGAGGGCGATGTCCAGGGCGCTGATAGCTGCCAGGACGGCGCCTTTCCTACCGAAAGCCACCGAGCTGCGGTACATTTTTTCGTACAGATATTCTGTATTCAAGGGATTTTCGCCGATGAGGAGGGGCGCCAGCTTGGAGTCCACAATCGCTTTGGTGACATCGGGACAAAGACCCGCATTACCGATGCCGATATGGCCTTCATCCGTCTCCACTTCTACCACCAGCCAGCTAAAGAAGCGGTAGGCTGCCTGGGAATCCCGCTGAAAGGGCAGCAGGCTGACGGGGGTAGCAAAGACAGTATCGCCAGTAGTCACGGGACCGGTCCATTTGTATAGCTTCGTACGTACAACTCTTATTTTCATATTGGCTTATTGCATGCCAAACAAATATACTTTTATCTGTAAAGGAAATAAAAACGAATATTAACCGGATGTGAGCGGGAATTAACAAAAACCCTCAATAAAAAAACTCCTCCGATACGATCTTCCCATCCCTGACCCCAAATACACAAATCTCTTCCAAATTCATCCGCGGCCTATTCCTAAACGTAACATCCCGCTTCAATTCCACACTAAAGAAATTCCCCGCTACCAACGGCTCACTGCAATACTGACTATGGATCGCCTCTATCATCTCCCGATTCGCTACACCCTTAGCCTTAACCGCTTCCCTTCCCTTCGTCAGAACCTGTACCCCCCTCGATGCCACATGTTCCGGCTCCTGGCAAGTGACGTTTTCGTCATGAAGCTCATCCTGGATCTCTGTCCACTTACTTTGGGATGCTAACTCGTAATACCTGTTTGCCACCTCTTGTGCTGTCATAAATTAAAGTTTTTGATACCACAAAGATGCAGGGCCGGAGTGACAGCCCTATGTCAGCAGCCTGTCACCTCAAGAAAATTTATCCCTCCTTCAACGACTCCACCGGATTCACCCTCGCCGCCCTCCACGTCATCCACGCCGTAGTTCCTAAAGTGACGACCATCAATACCGGCAAAGGCGCCAGCAGCAGCCACCAGTTCAAATCAGCCCGAAATGCATACCCCTGCTCCCATTGCAGGATCATCCATATCGACAAAGGCAAAGCCACCAGCGAAGCCAGCACCATCAGCCGGACGAACTCCGCCGTCAGCAGCCGCATGATCCCGCCGGCGCTGGCGCCCAGGACCTTTCGCACCCCGATCTCGCGGGTACGGCGTGTTGCCGCATGTGCCGTCAGTCCCAGCAGTCCTATAAGTCCTATGAGGACCGCCAGCCCGGAGAACAGCGCCGATATCCGGGCAAACTGCCGGTCATCCTGGTATTGCCGGTCATAGTAGGTGTCGAGAAAAAAGTAGTCGAATGACGACTCCGGAAAGGTGCCGTTCCAGGCCTGTCGCACCCGTTCTACCAGCTGTGTCGCATCCTGGGTGCTCATTTTTATGGAGAAATATTGCATAGGTATCCAGGAATAGGCCGGGTCCATGAAGAGGATCAGCGGCGTATAGGCCATCTGGAGACCTCGTTGATGGTAGTCTTTGATGACTCCGATCACTTTGTCCGTCCTTCCGGGGTTCACCTCCAGCCATACCTGTTGTCCGAGTGCCGCCTCGGGGGAGGCAAAGCCTAGCTGCCGGACAGCCGATTCGTTGAGCACCAGTCCGGTGCTGTCCGCGGGTCGTGTTTCGTCGAAGGCCCTGCCCGCGATGAAGGTCGGCCGGTACATAGAGGCAAAGTCGAAATCTACTTTCAACATCTCGTATAAGCGCTCTTCGCGTTTGTCGGCCCCAAAGCGGCGGTTGGCCAGGAATTCTCCCACCTCTCTTCCAGGCACGGCCCCACTAATGGTTACGGCAGCCACTCCGGGCAGCCGGCGAAGCATGTTTTTTAGTGCCCTTGTCTTGTCGGTGTAGCCGCTGGTGCTGACCGGCGCTTTCAGCACTAATGTCTGGTCTACCCGCACGCCGGTATCCTGGCTGCTCATATACCGCATCTGCCGGTATACAGCCAGTGTTCCGCCTATCAGCAAAAAAGAAAGCGCAAACTGAAAGGTAACCAAACCCTTCCGCATCAACACCCCTCCTTTACTGAAAGAATAGCGTCCTTTCAGCACCGTTATAGGCCGGAACCGTGTCAGTACCAGGGCCGGATACAGTCCCGACAGCAGCACCGCGGTCAGGTATACCCAGGCTATGCGCGTCCAAAAGGCGGAATCGGTCACGATGCTATAGTCGCGGTCGCTGCCCAGCCAGCGGGGTAGGATGATGCCCGCCAGTCCCGCCAGCGCCAGACCCAGCACCAAAGCGGGAAGGCTTAGCAGCAGGGACTCCAGCAGGAACTGTGTCACCAGCTGCAGGGGCCGGGCCCCGCTGACCTTACGCATGCCCACCTCTTTGGCGCGTTCCAGGGCTTTGGCGGTAGCCAGGTTTATATAGTTGATACAGGCGATAAGCAGGATCACGTAGGAGAGGATGTTCAGAAAGGCTACGGCGCGTCTGTTGCCCTTGGATTCTATCTCATTGGGTTTGCCGGCTTGCAGGTGGATATCGGGTAAGGGGACGAGTTTTATGCCCCACCGCAGATCCTTTAAGGCCGGCCCACTCTTATAACCTTCCGCCATCGCCGGGAAGCCGGCTTCCACAACGGATGGTGATGCACCAGGCACCAGCTTTATAAAAGTATAGCTCTCGTGCACATACCAGGTCTTCCTCAGCCATTCGGGCGACGTCCTCCAGCTCAGGAGCATAGTGAATTGCATAGTGGAGTTGGGTGGCGGGTCCGCAAAGACACCCGTCACCTTGCAGGGATAGCTCGTGAAGACGGTGCTGACCTCCAACTCCTGTCCCAGCGGGTCGGCGTCTCCAAAATACTTCCGCGCGGCGGAGGCGCTCAGCACTATGGAGTTGATCTCGTTGAGGGCCGTGGCCTTGTCGCCCTTGAGCCAGCCATAGGAAAAGAACTGGAAGAAATTGCTGTCGGCAAAGCAGACGTGGTCTTCCCGGAACCGCAGGTCGCCATGCCGCACCACCCGCTCGCTGCTGCCCATGTTGATCCGCGTGAAATCCGCTATCTGTGGAAAGTGGTCTTTCAATGCCAGGGCATTGCCGTTGGTGCTCGTCGCCCAGTCGTCATTCAGCTGCGTGCCCTTGTAGAACTGGCTCTCCACCCGGTAGGCCGTCTCCCCGGTGGGGACCAGCATCCGGTCATAGCTTCGTTCATACCGGACGTAGGCGCCGATGCCTATAAAGGCCGCAAGGCCCAGCGCCAGCCCGAAGATATTGATGATCGTGCTGACTTTCCCGCGGCGGAGGCTGCGGATAGCAGTCTTTAGGTAGTTCCGGAGCATGGCAGTGGAATTTTATGGAAAATACGACAAAAATCAGTGGCCGCCTCCCCGGCCCGCTATTTGCTGTTATTTGCCATCATGCGTACCATCACATTGGAAGAACACTTCGCCAGCCCCGCCTTCTTCGAAGGCCCTGGCCGTGAAATAAAGGAACAGGCTAAGGTACCCGACAGTCCCATGGCACATATCCCCGGTAAACTAGCCGACGTCGGCAAAGCCCGCATCGCCGAAATGGATGCCGCCGGCATCGACGTCCAGGTATTGTCGATCAATGCTCCAGGTGTGGAACAGCTCGATGCCGATGCGGCCGTATCCCTCGCAAAAGAGTCCAACGACTTCCTCGCCGCCGCCATGCAGGCTCATCCCGACCGCTTCTCCGGCTTCTGTGCCTTGCCTACCGCAAAGCCGGCGCTGGCTGCCACCGAGCTGGAAGTTCGGGTGCGTGATCAGGGCTTCGTAGGCGCTACCATAAACGGCCATGTCCGTGGCCGTTACCTCGACGACCAGTTCTTCTGGCCCATCTTCGAAAGCGCCGAAGCCCTTGGCTGTCCCCTCTACCTGCATCCCGTTCAGCCGCCGCAGCCGGTGATCGATACTTACTATGCCGGCTTCTCACCCGTCATAACCAATCTCCTCTCCCGCGCCGCCTATGGCTGGCACGTCGAGACCGCCGTCCATGTTATTCGCCTCATCCTCGGCGGTGTCTTCGACCGTTACCCGAACCTGCAGATCATCATCGGCCATATGGGCGAGACCCTTCCGTCCATGATCCAGCGCATGGATAACGTCTTGCAGCAAAAAGTCACGAAGCTGCAAAAGCCCGTCTCTACCTATTTAAGGGAGAATATATACTATACCTTCAGCGGTTTCAACTTCACCCCCGTCTTCCTCAACCTCCTGCTGGAGGTAGGCGTCGACCGCATCATGTTCTCCTGCGACTATCCCTATTCGTCTTTGCAGAAAGCCCGGAGCTTCCTCGACAATCTGCCTGTAAGCCCTGCCGACCGTAGCCGCATTGCCTATGGCAACGCCGCCCGACTGCTGCGCCTCTGACCGTCATTCGTCTATTTATCCTGCACAATAAGCCCTTACGTCCCCATATCTCAAGCTCGTTTTTTCATCCACAGCACCAGCCCCAACACCACCAGCAGCACCTGCGCCGCCGCCCAGAACATCGTGCTGAAGTCCTTCACCGGCTTACCCAGTCCCCCGAGGAACTCATGCTTATGCAGCAGCGCAAAGCTGTACCCCTCTATCAGGTCCAGGTCATTCACCCGCACCGACAAGGCCCCGCTCATAGTCTCGACATAATACCGTTCGTTGTGATGGACCCCATACGCCACCTTCCACACCGGCAAGCGCTTATCTGTAAAGTTATAATCCCTGTCGAACTTCGTGATCAGCGTGGTGGAGACGATATCCCCCGCAGGATATCCGCTAAAAGATCCCGCCAGCCACTGCGCATAACGCCTCTCCCCATCCGGCAGGACAGTGCTGTCGACAGCATTTACATAAACGATCTCAGGGGCCGCCACCTGCATGTCCCGCATGAGGTCTTTGCTGCCACCGCGACCCCCTCCACCCAAGACCCTCACCCGCCAATATCTCTTCCCCTCCATCCTCACCAGGCCGACCCCGCTTACCCGCCCGCCCGCGGCGGCCTCCAGCGCACGAAGATCGAAAGACACATCCTCTGCCCCAAACCGGCTCAGGACAACACGCCTGTCCCGTGGCTGTTTATACGCCAGATGATACGCCCCGCTGAACGTGAACGCCAAAGTAAAAAGTGAGATTATTATAGCCGTATACCGGTGGTTCCTTCGTGCCCGTACAGTTCCATTGCCTTTCACCCTTTTGCTCTTGCTGGAAAAAAAGATCACGATACCCAGTACCGTCGTCGCGAAGGCCAGCCCGATCAGCAGGAACTCTACGACCCCCTTGCCCTCACCCAGGAAGTTCAGCCATTCATAGGTATGGATATACTCAAAGACCCTGTTGAATGCCGCGCGCCTGTTGTCCACCGCAAGCGCAAACCGGTCCTGTGTAGTCTCCACATAAATGCGGATGCCATCAGCCCTGTCGAAGCCCACCCGATACACCGGCAGCAGTCTGTTCACCTCGTTGTAGTCCCTATCGAAATCGGTGAGCCTCGTCGCTCCCGTAACCTGACTGCCCTTGGCATTCAGCACACATAACGTCGCCGCCCCGCAGCAGTCGGGTAGGGTAGACTCAGCGTCCCCCGAAGGCCGCCCCCGCCTGCCCGCCGAATCCCCCTCCAAAAACTCCCTCGCCAACCATTGCGCATACAACCAATCCCCCATCGGCAGCTTTTTCCCCGTCTTGGTACTCAAATAAACCGGCACATCCGCCTCCCACCGCTGAACCTGATAAAACCAATTCGTATCGATGTGCACCACCCTCACCCTGCTGATGCTGTCCAGATGATTGCTGTCCAGGGCCGCAGATAGCGGCATATGCAATGAAAAACTGTCGATCGCCACCGACCTTAACCCCTGCGTAGCCACTACTGGGCGGATATTGGTCATTATAGGATGCAGGAACCCGCTGCCCGCCGACAGCACCACCGGAAGCGCGATGATCAGCGAAAGCCGCCGATGCCAACGATATAAACCTTTCATAAAATAAGTTTTATTTACCAAAATGATAGCTCAACCCCACGGTTACCGCCCGCGGATCCCCCAATTGATAGGTGTACGAAGCCACCCCCGCATTCACCGTCACCTGCGAAATAGTAGAATAGTATTCGTTAAAAACGTTTAGCGCATTCACCCACACGCCAAAATGCCCAAGCTCATAGCCTGCCCGGATATTCGCCACATTGAACCTGTCATAACTATACTGCTGCAGGTTGTCCATATAATATTTGCCTACCCGCTGCCATTCCACCGCCAGCCGGAATCCCTTGATAGTATGCGGCTTCCATATGACCTGTGTGCTGCCGAACCAATGCGGGGCATCCGCCATCTCCCTGCCGCTGTAGTCTACTCCCGCCGAGACATATTCGACAAAGCTGTGTTTCGCGCTGGAGGCTGAGAACCGCAGCTGCCAGTCGCCGGCCGGCCGGTAGGTGACCCCATATTCAAGCCCCCGATGCCGGGTCCGGCCCGCATTCTCGCTCTCGGAAATGCCATTGGGCAATTTGACGCTGATGATCTCATCGACCCCGTTCATCAGGTAGGCGCTCCAGTCGGCATAGAGCCGGTTGCCGAGCAGCGACACCCACCCGCCCACCTCGAAGCTGCGAAATGTCTGCGGCTGCAGATAGGTGTTATTGCTCGTCTTGCCAAACACGTCCGTTATCTGTGGCGGCACATAGCCTTCGCTGTAATTGCCATAGAAGCCAAGCCAGCGGGCAGAATTATACGTAAACCCGACCTTAGGCGCCACCTTGGAATAATTGGTCACCGTCGAAGGGCCTCCCGTGACCGAAGACCCCGTCAGGTTGTTGATGAACCCGTACTCGAAGGCGTCATATCGAAGGGCCGCGACGATCCGCAATCCCTTTAAAGGCGAGAATTCATAGTCTGCATAGCTCCCGAAATCCGTGACCAATGTCTTATAGTTCGCGGTCACGCTGTCGGGATTGGTGAAGCTCACGTAGTTCACCAGCCCGTGTACATTCTCCTTTTTGATCCAGATAAAACCCTCATCAAAGTTCTGGGGGTTGAGCTCCGCGTTGAAGCCCAGCACCAGCTTGCTTTTCAAAAAGGCAAATTTCTGCACATGCTG